>CAZUXX010000383.1:0-4465 GCA_964624215.1 uncultured Planctomycetaceae bacterium | reverse complement strand
CTGACAGGCATTACCGCTCACCTGGGCCTGTTTCTGCATTCCGGACTTCGGGAGGGGGAATTTGTGTTCGTGAACGGAGGCTCCGGAGGTGTCGGATCCGCCGTCATCCAGTTCGCGAAGGCAGCCGGTGCGACGGTGCTGACCACCGCGGGTACCGAACAAAAGCGGGCCCTCTGCCGCGAACTGGGGGCCGACCACGTCTTCGACTACAAGTCGGAATCGCTCGACGACGACATCCATGCCGTGTGCGAAGCCCACGGCGGACTCGACATCTGGTGGGAAACACAACGCGAACCGACGCTCGAACGATCCATCGCCCTGATGCGCAAGCGCGGGCGGATCGTTCTGATGGCCGGTCGCGATGCACAGCCGCAGTTCCCGCTCGGTGCGTTCTACGTCAACGACCTCCGCATGATCGGCTTCGCAATGTTCAATGCGTCTCCCCAGGAGCAGCGCGACGCCGCCGACGCGATGAACGGCTGGTTCACCTCCGGTCAATGGAAGCCCCTGATCGGCAAACAGTTTCCTCTCAAAGACGCCGCACAGGCCCATGCCCTGCAGGAGGAAAACACCCTCAGGATGTCCGGAACGCTGTCAGGCAAGATCGTCGTGACCTGCTCGACCGCCTCCTGAGCCGACGCGCGAAGCGGGGGCACCGCGGACGCGGCACTTCCACATCCGCTCGCCCCTGCGATGCGGCTCTTCAGCAACGTCTGTCACCTCAAAAAAAGTGAGCAGGCAGAACGACCCATCCGCGTCCTGCCTGCTCGGGGTGACCACGACAGCCGGCCCTTGAGATACCAGCCGTCGCGATCAGTCAGCTCTTGCGAGCTGCACCAATATTAATATACGCATGCACGTGCGGCGCGCCGCGAAAATGCCATACGAATGCGGGGCCTTCGATCCGCCAGATGTCCCACACCTTGTCGTTATTGAGATCTCCCTGCTCGTAGAAGGCCATGTGCAGAGCGTCGACACCCCCGTTCTCCTTGACGATCTGCATGACCTCGTCCCGATCCGCCTCGCGGTGCGGAGCAAGAAGCACCTTCAGCGTCCCTTCGACAAGCTGCTTCTGGTCGTCCTTGAGAGAGCCGACCGCAATGCCGGGGAACGAGGCTCCCGGTCCCTGAACCTGGACGGCCGTCTCGCGCGGCGCTCTCGACTGCAGGGCCTGTTTGGCCTGATCGGCGTCCAGCGCCCGGAAGACTTCGTTCACCTGCTTCGTCTGGTAATGGTACAGGTTGTCCTTCGGAGCTTCCTCACCGTGACCGTAGACGATCGGTCCACCGAAGGCGGCCTTGTCGACCGAGTCTCCGTCCGCCCGCAGCGTGAGATGCCGCCCTGTCAGTTCGAACTCGAACTTGCCTGACTTCGGTTCACCGAAGATGGCAGCGCTGTAAAACTCCAGTCCACCATCGTCGTAATCCATCTGCTTGATCAGCCGTTCAAATCCGTCCTCGCTGGACAGACCTTTGACAATCTCACGGATCAGGCCCTGCTGCTCCTTCGTGTAGAAGTCGCTGCCGATCGTCACATCGGTCACATGCCAGTTGGCGCTGATTCGGCTGCGCAGCGGGTGATCAAAGGGCAGGCAGATCTTGCTTCGCTGGGATTCACTGAGCGTGTTGTAGAGCTCGGCCACCGCCGTCTCGGCGGCATCGTTCTTCCCGGGAGCGGCATGGACGAACGGACTCAACCAGGCTGCGGCTCCGGCGGCCGCAACCCCGGTGGAAGCCGTTCTCAGAAAACTGCGGCGATCGATGCGCGGGAGGCACTCGGGACAGGGGTGCTGCGGACGGTTCATCACATTCCTCCAGTAGGGGATGAGAAGCCGGCGGGCGAGACCGGCGCGGTCGATTCGCCACTCCTTCAATTGTGCCACGCTGCCTTCCGCAATGGAACGGCCGACAGGCATGGACGACGACATCAGGCCGAATTGGGGAAATCGCGGTTGACGATCCGTCATTCCCTCAAGGCAGGTTCACCGCACTCACCATTCGGAGATTCGTGCGGCACCCGCACCTGCACAACCACGTTCGAACAGTCACTTCGATCATCGGCAACCAGTTGGCAAAACGGACGCGACCGGACTTCCGGTCCGCAAGACGGGAAGGCCGGCCGCGATGATGTCATGCCAGGCAGACAGGCTTACGGAACCGACACCGGCTGACCATCGGCACGAGCCATCAGCCGCTCCAGCACACTGTTGACGTTCGCCGTGGTGCTCGTGTCGGGAGCGAGGTCGACGTTCTCACTGATGAACGTCACCTTGCCATCGCCCAGAGCGAACTGCGCGCCCCCCGGATGATGGCTGCTGAACCCGCGCCCCGCGTTGGCATCGATCTGGTTGATCCCGTGGGCTCCGGCACCAAGCACGTAGACCAATCCCTGATGGTTGTGCAGTTCTGAATCCCCGTTCGTGGCAAACACCACTGCCGCCTGCATCCGTGTTCCCTGCAGCTCCCACACCCGCTCACCGAGAAACAGTGTGTTGCTCGTTCCATCAAGGATATCCGCGAACGTGATGCACTTGGCCGTCCCGCTGGTACCAAACGCGCGGCCGATCGACCCGTTCCAGTTCCCGCGTGTCAGGACTCCGCTGTGGAGCACGCCGACGTAATTCGCCGTCGCCACGGACTCGCAGCCGGTCCCGTCGCAGTTGGCATTGCCCCCGGAACCCACCGGAATTTTCTGATCCGTATTCGTAATCGGCCCCGTATCGGACGGGCATCGGAACAGCGTGATCGGATTCTTCATTGCCGACAGATTCTCGGGAATGTCCGCACTCTGCTGCACTGTCATCGTCGAAATCTGCAGCTGATCGAACAGCGGCTTCTGTTCGATGTACGGCAAAAGCGAGGCGCCCCACGCCCACGTACCATGACGGCCCTCAGCGACCGAGCCCGAAAACATGTTGATGGCCGAGTAGATGTGCCCCGGCGGAAGCGTCTTGTGGCTCCCCTCGTAACTGTGGATGGCGATCACCAGGTTGTGCAGATGATCCTGACACTGGCTTTTGCGAGCTGCCTCCCGGACCTGCTGCACCGCCGGCAGCAGGAGGGCCACCAGGATGGCGATGATCGCGATCACCACCAGCAGCTCAATCAGAGTGAACCCTCGGGTTCGATGTAAGACTCGTGGCACTTGACGCTCCGTAATGGAAAGAAATGAAACAGCAGTGTGTACTTCGCCGATGAGCCTCGATCCCCTGGAGTTCAAGGGAGATCGAAGTCAATGACGTTCTCCCCCGCACTGACCGTACGGCGTTCGAGATCCCCTCGGGCATAGGCTTCGGGCATCAACTCCGGCTTGCCCCCCGACCGGGAACCGTCGTCTTCAACGATCGGATCTTCGTATGTTGTGATCTGCACGAAGTGCTCGCCCACCTTGGCCCCCTTCGATTCGCGGAGATAGACCAGTTCGTACGATCCGTCAGCATTCGTCACGGCCTGCGATGTGAGGCCACCATCAACAGGCCGAAAACTGATCCGCGCGCCTTCAACCGGTTCACCGTTGAGCTTGACAGTCCCCTTGACCAGCCCGAGCTCCGGACGGTCGTCAGGAGCACTGCCACAACCCATGAGAACCAGAGGAAGCACTACAAGTAGTACGCATGGCCGCATGCAGAATCTCCAACACGAAGTCATGAAAAAACGATCCGATTGACTGAAGCCTGTGTCCAAACAAAACGCGGCCGGACTTCCGGTCCGCAAGACGGGAAGGCCGGCCGTCTGTCCTGCAATTCGATCAGACAGACTTACGGTACTGTCACCGGCTGACCATCAGCCCGGGCCATCAGCCGCTCCAGCACACTGTTGACGTTCGTCGTGGTGCTCGTGTCGGGGGCAAGGTCGATGTTCTCGCTGATGAACGTCACCTTGCCGTCGCCCAGAGCGAACTGGGCACCTCCCGGGTGCTGGCTGCTGAAGCCGCGCCCCGCGTTGGCATTGACCTGATTGATCCCGTGAGCACCGGCGCCAAGCGTATACACCAGTCCCTGATTGTTGTGCTGCTCCGAATCCCCGTTCGTGGCAAACACCACCGCCGCCTGCATCCTCGTCCCCTGGAATTCCCACACCCGCTCCCCGATGAACAGCGTGTTGCTCGTTCCATCGAGAATATCCGAAAACGCGATGCATTTGGCCGTCCCGTTGCTGGTACCTACGGGGAACGCGCGGCCAAGTGACCCGTTCCAGTCCTGCCGCAACAGCAATCCGCTGTGGACGACACCGACGTAGTTTGCTGTCGCTACGGAATCGCAGCCGGACCCGTTGCAGTCGGCATTGCCGTCACCGGCACCCACCGGAATTCTCTGATCCGTATTTGTAATCGGCCCCGTATCGGACGGGCAACGGAACAGTGAGATCGGATTCTTCATCGCCGACAGGTTCTCGGGAATCTCCGCGCTCTGCTGCACCGTCAACGTCGTGATCTGCAGCTGATCGAACAGGGGCTTCTGTTCGAC
>CAZUXX010000382.1:1275-4465 GCA_964624215.1 uncultured Planctomycetaceae bacterium | reverse complement strand
CTGGCGTTGGCGGAGGCCGTGTTGAACGAGTTCCGGCAGGCTTCGGGGGGGCAGGTTCCGTACGAGGGGATGCAGCTGGTTGTGGACTATTCGTCGTTGCTCAGGGGGGTGGGGCACTACACGGCGGCCGAAGAACTCCTCCTCGGTGAGCTGGAAGTGGCAGCGTCTTCGACGATGAGAAGAAACTACGAGGACCACCAGAATGCGTTGTACGAAGAGGCGCTGCGAAATCAGGGACGGGTTTCGCCGGGTGAAGGTCGGAGCCTGTTTGATGCTCTTGTGGAGAGGATTGCGGGGCAGTGCCGGGTGACGACCGACGACGCGCGTCGTTACCAGATGATCTCGCAACTGATCGCCCTGTATGACTATGCGGCCGCGGCGAATTTCGAGGGACATCGTGACCTGATTCTGAAGTTTTCGGCAGACACGTTTCCTGAACTGCTGGAGAAGCAATCGAGCCATTACAGCTACCTGATCTCGCGGATGTCTGCCGTGATTGGGTCGCGGATTGGCGGGATCGAGGCGTTGGCATTTCTGCTGGAGCGAGTTGAGAACTACCCGTCACGGATCGAGGTGACTCATGACAACGCGTGGCAGAGCCAGGGGAGCAACCTGGCCCATACGCGGGTGGCTGCGGTGACCGAGGCAGATACTCCGGAGGAACGGGAGCGTCTGGCCACACTCGAGGCGCGTCTGTTGCCGATCGTGCTCAGAGAGCTGCGAGCCGACCTTCTGAGGACGGAACATCAGAACCAGTCGCTGTACTCACACAACCACTACGGCTTCTGGAACGAGAAGAAGGCAGAGTTTCGGAAGGTGGCCGAGAGAGTTCTCGAGGCGCATCAGGATGGGCCACGGATTCTCGTGCGTGTCGCGAGGTACCTGCATGACGGACTGGGCGAGAGCTCGCGGGCAATCGAGGTTCTGGCATCTGCCGAGAAGCGGGGATTGCTGGATGACGGGGGACTGGACCTGCTGGTTGATTGCCTGCACCGCGCCCAGCGGTGGGAGGAGTCGATTGCGCTGCTCCAGCCGTATCTCAAGCGGCGGCCCGGCGAGATGTCCATCCGGGTGCTGCTGATCCGCGCGTATCACCATGCGGAGCTTCCGGATGAAGCGACGGCTCTGATCGTGCAGACGGACGAATACTTCCACCTGGAGGGGCGCTGGATCGAGGGCAACATCATCCAGTTGGCACGTGTGACTGCGGAGGCTGCGCACTACGAGCGGGCAGCGGGGTACTTCGAGGAAGCGATCAGCCTGCATCAGCGGAGTGCCACGAACCAGGGGATCGGACAGGGGCCCCTGTCGAGCTACTATGCCGAGCTGGCGGCGGTCTATTCGCAACTCGGAGATACGAACAAGGCAGTTGATGCTGCTGCTGCGGCGGTGGTGAGCCGGGGACCAGACCAGAGTCAGCGTCACGAGGCCGTCGCGTCGCTGAAGAATGTGTTGGAGCAGGCGCAGGATCTGGATCGTTATGTGCAATCACTCGATGATCAGGCGGAGCGGGAGGAGACAGACAGCCCGCTGATTCGCAAAGCGATCGGCCAGGTGTATTCCGACCGTGGCGACCATGCCCGGGCGATTGAGCAACTCAGCATTGCGGTTGAACTTCAGCCGTATGACCGGGAGGTCCATCAGCTGTTGCTGGCGTCTTACGATGCCCAGGGAGACAGCGAAGGTGCGATTCGCCAGTTACTGGCGCAGATCGACTTCGACCGGCATCATCTGGAGCTTTACAAGTCGCTGGCCGAACGGGCCCAGGGGAACGATGCCCTTGCGGAGCGGGCCGCGACATCGCTTGTCGAGAGTGCTCCGAACGAGGCCGAAACGCACCGGGCACTGGCGGAATTGCGTGAGACGCAGGAACGGTGGGACGAGGCGATCGCGCAGTGGAACGAGGTGGCCGCGCTGCGGCGTCTGGAACCGACCGGGCTTTTGGGACTGGCGAAGGCGCAGTTGCAGGCGAAGCGGTGGGATGCTGCGCGGACAACGTTGAGTGAGCTCCGGCGGAAGGAGTGGCCGGCGCACTTTGGAAATGTGGATCAAGAGGTGAGGAACCTGGAACGACGACTTCCGCAGCCGTGACGCGATCGAGGTCGTGTTGTCACGAGCGATCGGGTGGAGGGAGTTCTGGTGTCAGTCGAGCCAGAGGTCGACACGGGCGAGCGCGCCGGGGTTCTTTGCTCCGGTGGCGACGTAGCTTTCTCGCTGTGAGTCGAGGAACTGCACGGCGAGGGCCTGTTCGTCTTCGGTGGGGGGCCGGGAGAGGGCTTTCTTCCAGGCCGTGTTGATGGCGGTGCGGTCGTCGAGACCGTTTAGCTGGGCGGCGAAGGCCTCGGCCATCTGCCGAAAGTGGGGGCTGTTGAGAAAGGCGAGTGCCTGCGGAGCGATCGTGGTCGAGGAACGACGGCCAATGCTGACAAGGTGCTCGGGCCAGTCGAAGAGCATCATCGTCGGGATCAGCTGACTGCGTTTGATGAAGAAGTAGATGCTGCGTCGGCGCATCCCCTCGTCGAGAGTGCCCGGGCCGAACATGGTGCGATCGAGGAGGCCGGAGACTGCGAGTATGGAATCGCGGATGGCTTCGGCTTCGAGGCGGCGTGGACGCCAGCGCCAGAGGAGCCGGTTCTCGGGGTCGATGGCTGCTTTGGCCGGGTCCAGCTCGCTGGACTGCTGATAGAGCTGGCTGGTCATCAGCAGTTTGTGCATTCGTTTGAGAGACCAGCCGTTCTCGATGAAGTCGCGGGCCAGCCAGTCGAGCAGTTCCGGATGCGTGGGGCGTTCTCCGGAGAAGCCGAAGTCGTTGGGGGTGGGGACGATGCCGGTTCCGAAGTGATGGTGCCAGAGACGGTTGACTGCAACGCGTGCTGCGAGGGCCCCGGCGCCCCGATCGGGGTCGGTGATCCAGTGGGCGAGTGAGGCGCGGCTGAAGCTGGTGCGGTCCCATCCGTCGGGGGGCTTCTGTTGCCAGTCGGACGGGGTGGCCCCGTCGTGCATCAACACCTGCAGATAGCCAACGCGGGCGATTTCTTCCTTCTGATGAACGTCTCCGCGGGAGAGGTGATACACGTCGGGGTAGAAGTGGGGGTATCCGCGGCCATCCGCATGGTGGGACATGTGGGGGAAGCCTTCGCTGGTGACCATCACCTTCGTGACCATCGTCTTTGGCGAGCTGGTGCCCAAG
>CAZUXX010000382.1:0-1265 GCA_964624215.1 uncultured Planctomycetaceae bacterium | reverse complement strand
CTGGCTGGCGGCCTGCCACTGGGGAACCTGCGTGCGGTACCACTCCAGTGCAATGCGGCGGGCCTGTTTCTCGTGCGGGGATGTCCGCAGGGTATTGAGTGCGGCAGCGACCTGGGGGGCTGGTCCGGGGTCACCGACGGTGGGCGGGAGAGAATCCTGCCCGGAGACCGAGAGACGGAGACGCCCGAGGGTGTGTTTGCGGTTGGGGTGGTGCAGGTGCAGTGTCACCTTGAGGAGTCCGGGGCCGTGGACGGGCTCGGCGAGATCGAAAACGGCGGCCTGGTCGTGTCCGATTCCTCCGGCGTCGACCGCCCATCCACTGACGGGGTTCGAGTCGATGGAGGCGGCGACGGAGAGGCTGCTGTCGTTTTGCTGGTGCGTGGCCCGTGCGGCGGAGAAGGCAACCAGCTGCTCTGCGGGCTGGTCCTTTGGACCGGGCGAGTTGGCTGGTGTGATGCCCAGAGAGATGTTCCCCAGGGCGAAGTTTCCGTTGTCGGCGCGGCCGGGGCCGTTGTGCGGCAGAGATTCGTGGGTGAGCGCTTCGAGTCGCAGAGAACGAATGGTGATCGCGGAGAGGGGGACTTCGAGGACCAGGTCTTCGGCGTTCGGGACGGGGCCGGTTGCGAGCCAGGATCCGTCGGGGAGTTGCTCGTACTTTGTGCCGGCCGTGGAAGTCAGGTTGCCGGCGAGCGCCCGCCACGGAGACAGGGATTCGTCAGGAGACTGAGCGAGGAAGGTGTCGAACTGTTTCGGGACGAGTTCCTCCTCGATCGACTTCAGGGCCCGGGTGAGTTCGTCGAGCTTCTGCTGGTATTTGCGACGGCGGCGGGCGTTGTCTTCGGGTTCGAGATCGAGCTCGATCTCGCTGCGGATGGTGGTGGCGAAGGTGGCGGCGAGCCGGTAGTAGTCGGCCGCGGGAATGGGGTCGAACTTGTGATCGTGACAGCGGGCACAGCCGGTCGAGAGGCCGAGGAAGGCGACCCCGGTTGTGGCGACCATGTCGTCGAGTTCGTCGTAGCGGGCGGACTCGAATTCGGCTTCGGTCAACTGGGTGGGAAAGGAGCCTGCTCCGAGGAAGCCGGTGGCCATGAGTGCCAGTGGCTCGTCTGGCGCGAGTTCGTCGCCGGCGAGTTGCCAGCGGATGAACTGGTCGTAGGGGAGATCCTGGTTGAAGGCGTTGATGAGGAAGTCACGGTAGTGGTAGGCATGGGGACGGTCGTAGTCCTGCTCGTAGCCGTGCGACTCGGCGAAGCGGGCGACATCCA
>CAZUXX010000381.1:1192-4466 GCA_964624215.1 uncultured Planctomycetaceae bacterium | reverse complement strand
GGCGGGCCGTTTTGTCTTGATCAGCAGGATACGTTGATGACAGGAAAGTTTCTGGTGACCGGTGCAGTCGCATGCCTGCTGCTGCTATCAGCGGGGTGTGGGGGCTCGGCCCCGCCTCCGACCGTCGATGAGAGTGTAGCAGGGATTCAGACTGCGGTCGCCAACTTCGTCGCGAAGGCCCAGGACGATCCCAAGGGGCCCAGCGGCGATGCCACGCTGCTGATTGAGCAATTGGATGGTCGGGTTGCCGAGTACGGTGACCGGTTCCGGCCGGTGCTTGACGAAGCGCGAAAGTTTCAGGAGTTGCGAGTCGCGAACGCGTCGCCATCGGAACTGGAGTCTCAGTTGGAAAGCCTGGGCGCTGCAGCCAGCCAGCTTTAGGTTTCATTCCCGTCCGATTGTCAGCTACTGGTTTGTCCCGAGTGGGGAACTTATGCGCTCCTCTGACGACTGAGTTGTCGATTCATTGATGCGATTCGAAGCGATCGTTTGTCGGCAGGGCTGTCTGCTGGCTGAGGCCTGGGCTGCCCTGTCCGGATCTGCATTCATTAACGGAGTACTGGTGTTGTTTCGATGCAAAAGGAGTTTGTGATGCTGCGATCGTTGTCTGATCCCGCTTGCAGTTCACGATCGGGATCGTCCGCTTTGGGCAGTCAATCGCGGGGGTTTACGCTTATTGAGCTGCTCGTCGTGATTGCCATTATCGCGATCCTGGTGGCACTTCTGCTGCCGGCAGTGCAGCAGGTTCGTGAAGCGGCCCGTCGCGCTCAATGTACCGACCATCTCAAGCAGTTGGGAATTGCGCTTCACAGTTACGAGGGCGTCTATAAGAAGTTTGTCTACCGCCGGGGAGGAACGTCTGGACCAAGTTCTGATAATCAGATCAGCAACCGGGATCGTCGCAGCGGGTTTATCTCGCTGCTGCCGTATATCGAGCAGAAGCCGCTCTACGATCGGATCCAGGCGGGCAATTTGTCGGCCGGGATCGCTCCCGGCGGCCCCTGTGGCTGGTGCAGCTGGTCTGTCTGGAATGTAGAGATCCCGGTGCTTCAATGTCCGTCGGACTCGATGCGGATGAATCCCGTCACCGTCCGGACGAACAACTACGCGTTCAGCATTGGCGACCAGGTCGACAATCCACGTGACCGGACGGACGTCCGTGGTCTGTTCGGATACCGTCAATGTGTTGGCATCAATGACATCATTGACGGCACCAGCAACACAATTGCCATGAGCGAGCGTCGCAAGGCGAACTTCGCTCCGGGAGCACACTCGTCCCCCCAACTTAATGAAGGAGTGGCGCTGGGGGTCGCGGGCCTACGCACCAGTCCCATCAACTGTCTTGCGCAGGTCTCAGGGTCGACCTACGCCAATCCTTCTCAGGTCAAGGGGAAGTTCGGTGTCCGCTGGCAGGATGGTCAGCCCGACTGGGTTGGTTTCACCACAGTGATGCCTCCCAACGGTCCCTCCTGTGCCGAGGACACGAATGATTCGGGCGATTCCCAGCATCTGGTGCATGCTCCGGGCAGTAACCACCCCGGCGGGGTCAATGTCCTGATGGCTGACGGTGTCGTACGATTCTTCAGTGAGAATATCGATACCGGAAACCTCGCGCTGCCGGCGACTCAGGCCGGCCCGAGTCCGTATGGCGTCTGGGGAGCACTCGGATCAAAGGCGGGAGGGGAAGCAGCCTCCGGGCTGTAATTGTGACAGCCGCGTCCAGTGACAATTCGGATGGAGAAGCCGTGAGGAGGGGCATTCGGTCCTTCCCCGCGGCATCTGATATCGGATCTCGCCCGTTTCTCCCGGAACTACGGAATTATGTTTGCCAAGGTCGTTTGTTTCCCCCTCCGCGTCTCTGTGGTGCTCGCAGCAGTCTTACTGGCGGTCTGCGGCGATCAGACACCCGACGATCGCCCCGCCACCGTCCCGGTCAGCGGGAAGGTGACCCTCGACGGGCAGCCTGTTGCCGGAGCGACAGTGATCTTCGTCAATACCGAACAGGCGATGAGTGGCGGGAGCACTGGCAGTTACAGCAGCGTAGGGAAGACCGACGAGAACGGGGTGTACCGATTGACCACCTTCGAGTCCGGTGATGGAGCGGTTCCCGGGACGTATGCCGTCACGATTACCAAGTACGCCACAGCGGCGTCCGGGACTTCATCCGGTTCTGGCGGCAGCGAAACCGGTGAAGGGGAATCTCTCGATGGAAGTTCGTACGTCCCGCCGGAAGGCCGTGCCGGAGAGAGCGAAAGCCCACGCAACGAACTTCCCGAGAAGTATTCGAATCCGACGACCTCGATGCTGGAAGCGACCGTCACCGAGGACGGTGAGAATGACATTCCGTTCGATCTGACGAGCTCATGACGCCCGTCAGTTCGTCGCGGCCTCCTTCCTCCGCCCACTGCGTCGACATACCCCGGCCGGGTTGCCCGAGGGCTCCCCTTACCGCTGGATGCAGGCCAGGGCGGTGCGGGCCGCCTCACGGACTCCCGGGGCATCGTAGTCGGCACGCTGCTGCAGTTCGGGGACTGCAGAGGCTGCTGCAGCGCCGAAGCCTCCCAGCGCGAGGGCGGAGGCCGAGCGAACCTCGACATTCTCGTCCCGCAGGCTGCGCGTGAGTTCGGGCACGACGAGTTCCGCGTGGCGGTGACGAACCTGTCCCAGAGCGAGCGCTGCCAACCAGCGTTCACGCTGATCTGGTGCGTCGAGGGCCTGGATCAGCACCTCGACAGAAGCCTGGTCGAACGCGTCGATTCTGGTGATCGCCTCGGCGACGTGCAGCCGCGTAATCCCGGCGTAGCGTTCCCGCTGCACCCGAAGAGCGGGGACGGCGTCGATGGCGCTGGGGCCCATGGAGCCCAATGAGTAAGCAGCGAACTGCACAACCTGCTCGTCGCCACTGTCCATGAGCCGCGTGAACTCGCGAATGACAGCCTGGTCATCGTGGTCAATCTCCCAGATGGTCCAGGCCGCATGAGCCGCGACCATCGGGGTGTCGTCCAGCAGGATCCGGACGGCGGGAAGTGCTGGAGCGGCCGCCCTGCCCATGCGAGCGAGATCCGCCAGGACCGCCTTTCGGACTCCCGCTTCCGGGATATCCAGCTGGTAGACGAGCGATTCCAGTTCCGGGGAGAGGGGGCCGCAGGCATCCCGGATCGTCCCCTCCTCGTTGTCGCCGGTCGTCTTGAGCAGCAACTCCGGTTGCCGCATCACCTGTCTGATGGAGACGGCTTCTTCGCTGTGATGGTAAATCGGGCCAGCCGGTTGCGCT
>CAZUXX010000381.1:0-1182 GCA_964624215.1 uncultured Planctomycetaceae bacterium | reverse complement strand
CAGAGTACCGCGTCCGATGTCCAGTGGAGATCCGGCTCCACGCCGACGCGAAGCTCCTGGTCACGATCCCGGGCGTCGAAGTGGTGCTCGACAGGAGATCCGTCGAGAGGTCTTCGAGCAAGCGTGGCTCCTCAGTATCGGCCAGGGCGACATCATCGGGAAACGCTCGCGCTTCGAGTTCCATGTCGGCTTCGGTCAACAACCCGAGATCGGTCGACTCGTCGCTGCCGGTGGGCTGGAGACGTGTGTTGTCTGCGAGCTCCATGGCGGGGCCAGCACCGAGATCCCACACGACGTCCGACTCGGGCGCCGCATCGGTCCTGGCTGCCGTGGAAGCTGGTTCGAGTGGAATGTCCGTGCGAACCGACAGGGCTTCGGCGAGCAGCGATTCGCCCTGCGAGTCGAGGAGATCCAGTTGTGGAAATTCGCGCGGAGCGGCCATATCGGGTTGGGCATTGTCCGTCCCGCCGACCATTTCGCCGGGAGCTTTGGCAAGGGGCAGTTCGATCGGATCCCGGGTGGGGCCAACGTCTGCGCCGTCCGGAGTGGATTGGATCGTCTCGGCAGACGCGAGGATGTTTCTGCTGGTGTCCCGGTCCAACAGGGAGGGATGCAGCATTTCAGTTGGCTGTGCCGCAGGCGGCTGACTGACGGGAGTTATCTCTTCGGTGCTCCGGGCATCGGCGACGAGCGTCTCGGCAACCGTCGGGACGGGCTTCTTCGATTCCGGTGCTGACGATTCCTGCGGCTCGGCCTGTTTCGACTCCCTGACTTCGGCAAGCAGGGCACTGTTCTCCGGAGCGAACTTCGCTGCGAGCTCTGCGAGCGATTTCTTCTCGGCGAGCAGCATTTCCTTGCGAACCAGCAGTTCCTCGACGGAGGGCTCCGGCTCCGGCTTCCCGCGGAAGAACTGCGTGATCTTCGCGAATGTCGAGGGGGGTGGCTCGTCGGCTTTTGAGCGGGGCTTGGCGGCCCGGGCCTCGATCGCCTTCAGCCGATCCTGCAGCGACGTCATCTGGTCCTTGTCGAGTTCAATTCCCAGATAGGCGAGCTTGAGATCTCTCTCGGCTTCGGCAAGAGCAATGCGGGCGTCCCGCTCTTCCTGGGCGGCTGCCAGACGTTCGGCGAGTTCGGTCTGCGCGCGGGCCAGACGTTCGGCCAGTTCGGCCTCGGCCTTCAGTC
>CAZUXX010000380.1:0-4473 GCA_964624215.1 uncultured Planctomycetaceae bacterium | reverse complement strand
TTTGCATCGAGAAAGCGGCTGATGGCCAGTCCGGCAATCGCGGCAGGGAGAGCGACGATGGCTCCGACGAGGATCATGAGCCCGACGTCGATGTTCAGGTTGGCCGCCATCAGGAGCGGCCCCGGTGTTGGCGGGACGAGCGTGTGAGTAATCGCACCGCCGGCGGCGATGGCGAGGATCGAGAGGAGGTAGTTCTTCCGCGTTTTGCGGTAGAGCGACCGTGCGAGGGGGACGAGAAGATAGAACACCGTGTCGAAGAAAACCGGGACGGCCAGGACGAAGCCACTCCCCATCAGCGCCCAGGATGTGCGTTTGATCCCGAGGCAATTGAGAAATGCCTGGACAATGCGGTCGGCGGCTCCGCTGCGCATCATGCACTCGCCGATGATGGCGGCCAGTGCAATGACGATGGCGATCTTTCCGGCCGACGTTCCGAACTCCTCGGCAACGCGGCTGATCTTCTGGCCGTAGCCCCCCGGGGCCATCAGACTGACGACGATGGCTGCGGTAATGAGTGCCAGAAAAGCGTTGACTCTCAGCACGAGAATCAGCCCCAGCACCGTGATGATGCCGACTGCCAGGATTACCAGTGGGTCAATCACCCTATGCTCCTGCCATCAATGAAGGTCGCTGCAAATGAGCGTGATAGTTGAGCCGATGTTGGCTCGGAGCGTCAACCGGGGGGAGGACACCCCCCGGGGATGTCAAAGAACGATCTTGACCTGTCCCCGCGGACGGCCGATCATCGCTGGGTGAATTGCACTCTGAAGCGATGATGAAACACCTGTCCACCATTCTGACCGCAGCGATGCTGCTCGTGCATTCGATTTTCGGATGCGGAGCGGAGACTGCGCACGGACACGGGAGGCCGCACTGCGGTGCCGCTGAACGCTGTGCGGAGCCGTGCCCCGGGCATGAGCAGGCGGCCGACTCTCCCGAGAAGCGGGGATTTCCCGGGGAGGAAGATCGCCCCTGCGACGAGCACTGCGGCTTGCATTTTGTTTCCTCACGGGGGGGCGAGCGGGTTCAATTGCCGGTCGAGGTTTCCGGGGCAGGCGGACCGATGTGGTCTGCGATTGCCACGGACCTGAAGCCGGTTGCGATTGCTTCGGGTCGCGCGGGCTTCGAGCATAGCCGCTGCTTTGCGGATCGACCATTGCGCGCGGTGCTCCAGGTCTGGCTGATCTAGTGGGTCAGTTTCCGGGTCCGTCCGATGCGGACGGGTGTGGCTGGTGTGTCCCCGCCGACACTTGAGGCTCGCTGTTAGTCCAGCGTGCGCTCTGCGCTGCTGTTCGAACGAGGTTCTGGCGATGTCGATCGCGCTTCCGTGGAAATGGATTCGTCTGTGTGTGGTGCTGCTGGTCGCCATCGTGGCGGTGGCGAGCTGGTCGCACTGGTGGCCGAGACTGAACAACTGGGTGACGTCGTCTGCGTCGCGGTTCCGTCCGTCGGCCGATGCGCACGACCATGAGCATGACGATCACGCGCATGCGGGGCATTCTCATGAGGATTCGGTCCAGCTGACTCCTCAGGCAATGCGGAATCTGGGTCTGAACAGCGACACGCTGCGTCCGCTGGAGTCGACGACGTTCTATCGCAGTCTGACAGTGCCGGGGCTGGTGGTTGAAAAGCCCGGGCGAACACGGCTGCAGGTCGCGACCCCCATGACTGCGATCGTGGTACGGATTCATGCCACCAAGGGGGAGTCGGTCCGACCGGGGGAACTGCTGTTTGAACTCCGGCTGACTCACGAAGACCTCGTGACGTCGCAAACCGAGTTTCTCAAGCTGCTGGGCGAGCTCGATGTGGAGCGGAAAGAGCTGACCCGACTGGAACAGATCATGGAGGGTGCCATCGCCGGCCGGTTGATTCTGGAACGTCAGTATGAGGTTGATCGGCTGGAGGCTCTGCTGGCAGCACAGCGGGAAGCGTTGCGGCTACATGGTCTGACGGCCGAGCAGGTGGCCTCGATCGAGCGAGAGCGGACGCTGCTGAGAACGTTGCAGGTCTATGCCCCGTCGCCCGATCAGCCGGACGCGATGGAGTTCCGGCTGACGATGGCCCATCGCACCGAGACGGCCGCGCCCGCCGAGGGGGCATGTGATGAGGTGGAAGCCCCTGGTGAGGAGGAGCAACCGGCACACGTCCTGATCCTGGATGATCTGCGTGTCCACCCGGGACAGGCTGTGCTGGCGGGTGAGACGCTGTGTGTTCTGGCGGATTACGAACGCCTGTATATCGAAGGGCAGGCGTTCGAGCAGGATGCGGACGGGATCATGACGGCCCGTCACAATCAGTGGCCGGTCACGGCGGTGTTTGAAGGAACGGCAGGCCGAAAACAGGTTTCCGGGTTGAAGATTGCATTTGTCGCTAACGAGATCGACGTGTCGTCTCGGACCCTGCACTTCTATATCGATCTGCCGAACGAGTTATTGGCCGGGGAGGTGGAGGCGGATGGCCGTTTTGTCACCTGGCGGTACCGTCCGGGCCAGCGACTGCAACTGCGGGTCCCGATCGAACGATGGACCGATGAGTTTGTCGTGCCGGTGGCGGCAGTGGCGCAGGAAGGTGCCGAGTCGTACCTGTTTCTGCAGAACGGGGATCACTTTGACCGCGTTCCCGTGCATGTGAAGTACCGGGACCAGTTTTCGGCAGTGATTGCCAAGGGGCGGGGCGTCTACGAAGGGGATGTCGTTGCGCTGACGGGAGCCCACCAACTGCAGATGGCACTGAAGAACAAGTCCGGGGGGGCGGTCGACCCGCATGCCGGACATAACCATTGAGCCGGCACGGAGAGGCTGGTTTTTCGAGCAGTGTTCCGCATGCCGGTTGAGGGGAGAGCTGCGTTTGTGCCCGACTGAACTTCCGGCCTGGTCCTCACGACTCCACTGCATCACGACTTGCCCCCGCGCCTCTGACCGACTGCCACGATGCTGAACTCCGTCATTCGATTCGCCCTGCGACAGCGACTGCTCGTCGTCATGTTCGCTTTGTTCCTCCTGGGATTCGGGTCGTGGCAGGCGCTGCACATGCCGATTGACGTGTTCCCGGATCTGAACCGTCCGCGGGTCGTCGTGATGACCGAGGCGCCCGGGCTGGCACCGGAAGAGGTCGAGACGCTGATCACCTTCCCGCTGGAAACGGCGCTGAACGGGGCTGCGGGTGTTGAAGCGGTTCGCAGCTCGTCGGGAGTCGGGATTTCGGTGATCTACGTCGAATTCGAGTGGGGGACCGACATTTATATTGATCGGCAGATCGTGAACGAACGGCTGCAGATCGTGCAGGAGCGACTGCCGGAGGGGATCAGCCCGCAACTGTCGCCGGTGTCGTCGATCATGGGCCAGATTCTGATGCTGGCCAGGTGGAGTGAGGATGAGTCGATCGATCCGCTTGAGTTGCGCACGCTGGCGGACTGGAACGTCCGGCAACGGCTGCTGACGGTTCCGGGGGTCTCGCAGATCTTCACGATTGGCGGGGGACGGATGCAGTTCCAGGTGCTGGTTGATCCTGACGCGCTGCTGCGGTACGGGGTGACCCTGGAACAGGTGAAGCAGGCTGTGATCGAGAGTAACGAGAACGCCACCGGAGGGTACCTCGATCAGCAGGGGCCGAACGAACTGCTGGTGCGTGCGCTGGGACGGGTGCGGACCATCGAGGATCTGGAAAAGGTTGTCGTGACGATCAGGGATGGTCGTCCCGTGGCGCTGGCGCAGGTTGCCCGGGTGGTGGAGGCGGCGCAGGTCAAACGGGGAGACAGCAGTGCGTTTGCGCGCATTGGCGACGGAGGCGAGTGGTCGGGGGGGAATGCAGTCGTCCTGACCGTGAACAAGCAACCCGGTGCCGATACGCGGGCGGTCACCGACGAGATTCTGAAAGCTGTCGAGGATCTGGAACAATCACTTCCGGGGGGAGTGAAGATTCAGCCGGTCTATTCGCAGAAGTCCTTTATTGACCGGGCGATTGAGAACGTGGTTGAGGCACTGCGCGACGGGGGGATTCTGGTTGTCGTCGTGCTGTTCCTGTTTCTGCTGAACCTTCGGACGACCTTCATCACGCTGACGGCGATTCCGCTGTCGATCGTGATGACGGCGATTGTCTTTTCGCTGTTCGGGGTGACGATCAACACGATGACGCTCGGGGGGATCGCAGTCGCGATTGGTGAACTGGTCGATGACGCGATCGTGGATGTCGAGAACATTTACCGGAGGCTGCGAGAGAACCGGCAGCGATCTGAGCCATTGCACCCGCTGGTCGTCGTCTTCCGGGCAAGTGTGGAGATCCGCAACTCGATCATCTTCGGCACGATGATCGTCATTCTTGTCTTTGTGCCGCTGTTTGCCCTGTCGGGGATGGAAGGCCGGCTGTTCCAGCCGCTGGGGCTGGCTTACATCGTGTCGATTCTCTCTTCGCTGGTCGTCTCGCTGACAGTGACACCGGTGCTTTCGTACTGGTTGCTCGGTCACGCCCGGCTGG
>CAZUXX010000379.1:0-4502 GCA_964624215.1 uncultured Planctomycetaceae bacterium | reverse complement strand
AGCATCAAAACACGTGAAATCACGCGAAAATCACGCATCCAGACCGCATCAACGGGCGCAGACTGATTGACCCTCAAATCGGACGCCGTTAGCATCGACGTGGGTCGATGCGTCTTCGGTATCCGGTTCTTGTCAGCTCTTTGATGGGTGGTGCAATGATATGCAAGCGACGCGGCTTTACGTTGATCGAGCTTCTGGTGGTGATTGCGATCATCGCGATTCTCGTAGCTCTCCTTCTCCCGGCGGTCCAGCAGGTTCGTGAAGCGGCAAGAAAGTCCCAGTGTCAGGATCACCTGCACAACATGGGGATCGCCCTGATGAACTACGAAGGGACTCACAAGATCTTCCCGCCGGGGCGCCAGGGCTGCGACGGAATCACCAACGGGCCCTGTGCAGTCGGGGGACCACGTGATCGCAACGGGATGAGCGGTTTTGTGCTGATCCTGCCCCAACTGGAGATGAAGAATCTTCACGACCAGTTTAATTTCGAGGATGCCCCCTACAACCAGGAGTCAACCTGGCCCGCCAATAATAAGGAAGGCATCGAGGCACGTCCCGAGATCTACGTCTGTCCGTCCGATCACAGCAAGCCGGTCGTCGTGACGTCTGGCCTGAATGCAGCCACGGGAAGTTACGCTTTCATGCACGGGACGCTCGGGCCCTCCAACGGCATCAGCGTCACGATGAAGATCGATAACACCGGTATGTTCATGTACAAGGTAGCCTATCGGCTGCGGGATAACGTCGATGGCACCAGCAATACGATCTATGTTGGCGAAGTGACCCAGACGCACACCGCTGAGTCGAGGAATCTCTGGACGCAGGCAAGTCGACATGCGAGTGGGCTGCGGACGGCCGAGAATCCCCCCAACACCAAACCCGGGCAGGGAATCACCACCTCGCCGGGCAGCGTTCCTCTCAACGGGGCCTTTTCCAGCATGCACCCCGGAGGCTGCCAGTTCGTGTTCGGTGACGGCAAGGTCGGTTTCCTCAGTGAGAACATCTCCCTGCAGGTGTATCGGGCGCTGGCCACTCGCGACCGCGGCGAACCGAATACGTACCACTGATGCACTCCGCCCTCTCGCGGAGATTCTTGATCGGTGTTTCTGACAGAACGCGTCCACCGGCGATCAGCGCGATGCGCTCGATTTCCGTGCAGATCTTGCGGGCGACTCAGGTCCAGGCAATTGATGAGGTGACGCCCTTATGCTCTGTGTGATTCCGACCAGGCTCTTCCTTCCGGTCTTGCTGGCAATTTCATTGTGCGGATGCGGCGATGGCCGCCCCGAGCGGGTTCCGCTCTCGGGAGTCGTGCTGATCGATGGCGAACCATTGACTCATGGCTTTATTCAGGTGATGCCCGAGAACGCGCGAGCCGCTCAGTCCCCCCTCGATTCCGAAGGGCGATTTCAACTGAGCACCTTCGATGAGCAGGACGGCGTCGTCCCCGGGACTCACAAGGTGGCGGTGATCGCCGTAGAGTCTCTGAGTGCGGTCGAGCAGAAGTGGCACGCACCGAAGAAGTATATGGACCCCGACGAATCGGGACTGACGATCACCGTCCCCGAAGATTCCAGTGAACCGGTCACGCTGAATCTGTCGTGGGACGGGGCACAGCCCTTTGTCGAGAAGTTCGAGGCCGAGTGAGAGACGGCTGCCCTGGCCTGAGAAGCGGACACGTCCGGGGAGCCAATCCACCCGGACGCGTCCATTTTTGCGCATCCTGTCACTCGATTCCACGACGACTTCGGCCGACCCGCTGCAAGTCCTTGATCGCCGGGCCAACCGTGTCACAGTCGCCGGACCGGCGCTAGAAGTCGTAGGCGGGATTGCTGGTATCGAAGTCGATGTCTTTCAGACCGACGTTCGTCTTCACATCCATATAGTAGTAGTCCTCGACGAGCAGGGCCTTGGCCGTGCTCGTCGCGGGGAAATCGTAATTCTGGATCCGCACAGGAAGGCCGGTCTCGGCATTCAGATACAGCCGCGTCATGTGGTGCACAACAGCCGAGTGAGGCCGGGAGTGTGACACCTCAATCACGCGGCAGGAGAGATTGCCGATGCGGGCGTTCGGGTAGAAGTTGACTGTCACATCCTTGACCCGGGTCTCCTTGAGCCACTGGTCAATCAACATTTCCAGCATCGACTTCAGGCCGATTTGCGACACCGGATGGCGATTCTCTTCCATCGCCAGTTTCCCCTCCGGATCGAGCGACAGCGTCCCCACCAGGGCGGCCAGCCCGGTATCGTGGACCTGCAACTTCCCCCCGTTCTTGTCGGGCTGATAGATGACTTCGCGGCCAGCGTGGGGCTCGATGAACTTCAGGTAGACCCCCTTGGGCTTCTCACGCAGCTTCAACTCCATTTTCGCGGACTTCAGTTCCCCTCTGATCCGCTCGTTCTTGACGAAGGTGGCAGTGTAATCGCGGACATTCTCCACTTTCGCGAGGCTTTCCGAAGCCATCTTGAGCGCCAGCAACAGCGGGTGCTTCTCAGGAGCCTGCTCGATGCGGGCGGCGATTTTCTGCTCCGCAACAAGGACTTCCGAACTGGTGCCGTACACGGCCAGGCCGACCAGGGAAGCACCTCCCAGAGCGAGCACGTCACGGCGGGTCAGGCAACGGGCGCGTGAGGGGAAATCGTTCTGCATGATTCCATCCATATCGAAGAAGCAGGGACGCGCTGTTCGCGTGCTCAGGCCCTCATCGACGGCATCCCGATCCGGCCGGCGTGAGACCCCTCTTCCCTGATCTTCGTCGCGGCAGCCGCGAATCTCCTGTGTTTCCGGTCCCGGTCCCGGACGGTCAACTGGTTGACCAGGCGGAAGCACTGTATTCCCTACGACCGGAATGCACATTCCGCAACACCGCCACACTCAGCGGCTCCGGCCGCGCGACGCGAAAGACGTTTTTGAGGTGGGCGACATCAACGTCTGGCACCGGGACACCCTGCAACAATTACAAACCCCTCGGCACATTCCCCCCTTCATCTTGACCCCAATTTTCAACTTTTTTAGAACCCGCCAGCCGAACCAACGTCAGCGACACTTTCCCCGCTCGCTGATTGACCGGCCGTGGAGTCTCCCCGCCGGCCCCCGGATTTGGTCGACAATCCCCCCCATCCCTTCTCGTCGGCCGGGCCAAGGGACGTCCTGTCCCGATCACGTCTCTTTCCCCTACCTTGGAGTCAGGAAACGATCATGCTCGGACGCTTCACTCGACGTGTGACGGTCGCGGCCGCCGTGCTGTGGGCCGGTTCATCGACCGGCTTCGCGCAGTGGTTTCCCCAGTCCGGTTACTGCCCCTCCTGCGCACCGGCAGTGGCCCCGGTGATGCCCGCTCCGGTGGCGATGGATGTCTGCAATGTCTGTCCGCAACCAGTCCAGGTGGTGAGCAACCCCTGTCCCTGTTTGCAGCCAGTCACACAGACGGTTTTTCGGGAGGTGCCCGTAACCAAGTACAAGACAGTCCAGCGGACGGTGAAGAAACCGGTGATCCGCACTGTCTATGAAGACCGGCCGGTGACCGCATATCGACAGGTGGTCGAAACAAAGACGGCCGAAGTTCCTTCGGTGGCGTACCAGACAGTGACCGAGTGTCAGATGCAGACGGTCGACCAGAGCCGCTGGCAGACGGTCTATCAGCCCGTGCCAAAAGTGGCACCGTGTCAGTATGACCCGAACCCGACGCTTCTGGGATGGATGAACCGCAGCGCCTACGCCATCCGTTCGGCACTGACGCCGAACTACATCCGGCACCGGCAGTTTGTGCCGAACGTGACCGCGGTCAATGTCCCCGTGACCCGGACGGTCGCCGTCCCGACCACGCGGCAGGTCACGTATAACGTGGCCCGCATGGTCCCCTACGAGACAACGCAGCGGGTCGCCGTCAACAAGGTCGAGTATGTCGACGAAACAGTCACCGCGTACGAGCCCTACACCGAGATGCAGACGGTCGCCGTCGGCACAACGACGCAGTATGCGTTCGTTCCGTTCGGTGGCACGGCCGTGACGGCAGCCGTTCCTGATCCCATCTCGACGCAGGCGGCGAATCCGACGCCGATTCAGTCGGCAGAGAATCCGAACCCGTCCAACTCGAATCAGCAGAAGGATTCTCCGGATGACCTGTTCAATCCGATCAGCCATCCGGTACCGAGCCCGACCCCTCGACCGGGAACCGGATACTACGACGCCGACGCCCGGCCGGCCCCGGCTGCCCAGTCAAGCGACAGCGTCATTCGTGTCGCCGGCTGGCGTGCCAGCCGAAGTCCGGCTCCGAAGTTGCCTGAGCAAGCGACTGACGAGAGTGCCGAAGTGAAGCTGGCGGCTCGCCGCTGAATATCCCCTTCCGGGGCCGGGCTGCTCTCTCATTGACTCCCCTCTGTCGCGTTCCCCCCCGCGGCGCTGCACGCTCTGGTGCAACAGGAGAGCTCGCGGCCTCTCATACAGCCCCGTTCCGAGGAAGCGGCACCACGGCCATCCGTGGTGCCGCTCTCGCATTAAA
>CAZUXX010000378.1:720-4507 GCA_964624215.1 uncultured Planctomycetaceae bacterium | reverse complement strand
ATTCGGAGCCAGCACGACCGTGCACGGGAGGGACTCGACCTCCAGAATCTCCGCCACCTTCTTGTCGGTATCGGCGTCGAGATGCACCGGGATGAAGTTGGCGTTGATGTACGCCGCCATCTCCGGATGGTTGATCACGTTACGCTCCAGCTTGTGGCAATAGCCGCACCAGTCGGCTCCAAAGACCAGCAGCAGGGGTTTGTTCTGCTGCATAGAGATCTGATGGGCTGCCTTGAGATCCTTCTGCCACTGGACCCCGGTCGGTGGGACGCCCTTCGAAGCTGGGTCGGCCCGGACCACTCCACTCAGACAAAGGACGGCCGCCAGGCCCATGGCAAGAAGATTCCGATTCATTCCGTTGACCCCCATTGAAACCTGTCCTGATGTGCTGCACCGCGGCGCATGCGCTTTCGCGCGACAACACGCGCGTCAGACGGTTTATCGACCGGATTCCGGGGCCCGCTCCTCCCGATTGTGAGGGCTGGGGCGATTCTGTCGGACACGACACGCGACCGGGCAAGGTGGAGCAGCTGTGGAAGACTCATCGGCGGGGAGGGTCTGTGGCCTTTTGGCCGCAACGCCTCCGGCAGATTCTGCCACTCCGCGGTAGACACTGTCGCTTGAGAGTGCGATTCTTGACGGACACGCACTCCCGGGGCCATGCTCCATCAGCTTCGCAGGAGGATCCTCGTGACTCGCCTCGCCCTGTTGTCTCTCGTGCTCGTCGCCACAGTCGCCCGGGCGCAGGAACCGATCGTCGTCGAGTCCGCGCAGCTCAAACTGGTCGAGGAAGTCGACGTCCCTGCGGAGCGGGCAGGTGTCCTGCGGGCCATTCTGGTACAGGAGGGTGATGTCGTCGACAAAGGCGCTCCCCTCGCCCGTATTGATGACGAGGCCGCTCGCATCGCGCTTGATAAAGCCGATGCCGATCGGCAAATCGCCCGCCGCATCGCCGCCGACCGCACCGCTCTCGACATTGCCCGACGCAAGCTCGACGCCGAGCAGCAAAAACTCATCCAGCTGACGATCGAGCATCAGATCGCCTCCAGACAGGCCGAAAACCTGCTGAAGGTTCAGTCGGCCGAAAAAGCACTCGGCGTCGCCGAGAACGAACTCGACCGGGCGCGAAAGGCACGCGCCACCTTCGAAAACGCGGTGTCCCAGTCCGAAATCGACGGTCTGCAACTGAAGTCGGAACAGGCCGGCCTCGAAGTCAAACAGTCCCGCTTCGAACGCGAAATCGACGAACTCAAGTCGACCCTGGCCGAAGAGATCATCGCGGGCCAGAAGCTGATCGTCGAACAGGCCCGCCTCGAAGTCGCGCGGGCCGAAGCCGAACTCGAAGTCTCGGGCCTGCAGGTGACCCTGAAGGAGCACGAACAGCGGCTCGCCGAAGTCGACCTGCAGCGGCGGGTCGTCGTGTCCCCTCTCGATGGGGTCGTCGTCGAGCGCTATCACGACCCCGGCGAATGGATTGAGCCCGGCCAGCCTGTCTTGCGGGTCCTCCGACTCGATCCCCTCTGGGTCGAGGGCTTCATTGATGTTGCCGACCTCGCGCGATGCGAGAAAGGCTGTCCGGTCGCGCTAACCGTGTCACTGGACCAGAAACAGACAACCACGGTGAAGGGGCGAATCGTCTTCATCGGCCGCGAGGTCGATCCGGTCAACCGCGAAGTGCTGTTGCGAGCCGAGATCCAGAATCCCGACCTGGACCTTCTGCCGGGAATGGAAGGCGAACTGACGATCCTTCCCCGCCCGGCCGGCCCCGCAGGGAACGTGGAGAACTCCACCTCACCCTGATCTCCGGCACAGCGACCGGACGCAAATCCCTCCCGTCACTTTCGGCGCAGGAGGGCCTCCCGAAGGGTCGTCAGAATGCCCTTTCGGTGCCACTGTCGCACGTAGCGATACACCGTCGGCCAAGGGGGAAAGTCATGCGGAAGCATCCGCCAAGGGCACCCGGTCTGCCAGCGATAGTTCAGCGCATTGACCACTTCCCGCAAATTGGTCGTCCGCTGTGAAGCCGGAGGCGCCGACTTCGGGGCAACCGTCTGCCGGACACGCTCCCATTGACCATCGCTCAGATCCGAGGGATATCGCCGTCGATGCAGAACGGCCGGCGACGTCCCTGTTCTCAGGCGTGGCGAAGCCGGGGTGTCGATCAGAGGCATCAGGAGTCTCCACAACGCGCTTGGATTGGTGAAACCGATCCCCCATACCGGAGAGCGACTGGATGTGTCGCCGACAGCGCCGGCTGCGCACCTCCTCGAAGTGGCTCTCACCCAATGTCGGGGGCCTCCGGATCCATCGGGATGGTGGTCGCCGTTATCCGGCCTGCCGCTCAGCTGCATCGCGAATCCGCAAGGCCTGCATTTCGGGCTCCATCCAGCGGCGACACAGCTCCGTAATCGGGATCTGTAACCGGGCCGCTTCCTGACGCAGAGCCCGCCAGTCGCTCACGGGAACAAAGATGGAAATCTGCTTGCGGACGATCGACGCTGCCATCGAAAACTCCCGGGCAAATGCTCTCGTGGACCTGGATTTGTGGATCGGACGCCGGTGGCCGGCAGACGAAAGATCCCCCACTGCCTGCGGTGTCCGCACAGGGGACCCGGCCGCAATCCGCCGGCGCCATCCCCGTCACGACAACTCTCATTCAAACGGCAGAATCACGTCGACTTGGGCGGTGACTGACGCGGTGCACGGGGAGCCTCCGCTCGCGGTGATGTCTTCTTCCGCCTCATTCGCCGCCTCCGCCGGGGGTTGGCATCAGGCAACTCGTCGTCAGGCCAGTCGTACGTGTGTCGCTCGATCTCCAGGCGGCCTGCATCCGTACAGGAAAGACGTGTGATTCTGACCATCATTCCTCTCCTAAGGCTGGTAAATGTGAACAGATATATTCACAATAGATCGTTAGAAATGGACATCCCTGTCCTGACCGTCTCCTCCCTGAAACGGCATCGCCTGGAATCCGCGGAGAAAACTCGCCGTCCATTGCAAATCACTCGAAATTCGAGCGCGGCATCGTGCCGGGGACGTCTCACCGCGTTGTGAACGAAATTGTACAAATGGTACCGCGTCCCACAAGAAAATACTGTACAAAAATTCAGATATGTTCAGGATCCTGACCGATGACCGATCCCGCTGACTCCGCCCTCGCCCAACGCCTGCGCGCCGAATGCGCCCGACGGGGGTGGGACATGCAGGAGCTCGCGCGGCGAGCCGGCATCTCACGCACCACGCTCTATCACCTGCTCGAAGGACGAACCGGGCGGCCCAGAGGCTCCACCCTCAACAGCATCGCCGAATCCCTTCAGATCGACGTGGCGGAACTGCTGCATCCCCAGGGGCCGCGATCTGTCCCCTCAGCGGCACGCCGGTTCGATCGGCAGACCAATCCCCAGGTCGATCTCGTCGCCCGCGAACGCCCCGGCCTGTTCACCGGCTGGGACGAAAGTGACTGGGATGAGCTCTACAGCACCTTCGGAACGGGCGGAGCGCTGACCCGCGAGGGCGTGATCGCCGCCGCCGAGGGAATCAACCGCCGCAGAGAGACGATCCGCCGGCTCCAGATTGTCCTCGACACCCATCTCCGCGTTGTCGCCGAAGAACTGGTCGATACGCTTTACAGAATGGTCAGGCCCCAAAGCAATCTCTCCGGAAGCAGTCAGTTGCGTGAACTGATCGCCGGTAGCCGGCCCTCGTCAACCTCCCTCCACCGGAGCCCCGATGACCATCCGGGATCAGCTTGATCACCTGCTCAAGAGTGCAGCTCGCGCGGGAGAGA
>CAZUXX010000378.1:0-710 GCA_964624215.1 uncultured Planctomycetaceae bacterium | reverse complement strand
TGGCCGAGCTGGTCTCCGCACTTGCAGCAAAACCCTTGGCGACTGTCGACACCTCCGAGGCGCGCGTCGATCTCGATCGGGCTCGCCGTTGCGGGTATCCCGAAGTGATCTACGGACCGGGAAAACCGGTCGAAGCGCTCGTCGACATTGCGGCCGCACAACTCGCAGCAGAGGAGGATGTCCTCGTCACGCGGGTGACTCCGGAACAGGCGCACGCACTCACCGTCCGATGGGCTCACGGAACCTGGAATTCACTCGCCCGTACCGTTCGTATCCACGCCTCCCCGGAACGACCGACCCGGGGACAGGTCGCCGTCGTAACAGCCGGCACGAGTGACCGGCCGGTGGCCGAGGAGGTCCTCGAGACCCTCCGTTGGATCGGTGCCGGAACCGATCTCCTCACCGATGTCGGCGTCGCAGGGCCGTGGCGGCTTCTGGAACACCTGCCGCGTCTGCGAAAAGCAGATGCCGTTGTTGTCGTCGCGGGGATGGAAGGAGCACTCCCTTCGGTCGTCGGCGGCTGGGTTGCGGTCCCGGTATTCGCTGTCCCCACAAGCGTCGGCTACGGAGCCGCTGCCGGCGGGATCGCCGCTCTCCTGGGGATGCTCAACAGCTGTGCGGCCAACGTCGCCGTCGTCAACATCGACGCCGGTTTCAAGGCCGGCTATCTCGCGGGAATGGTCGCCCGGAAAACGGCCGCAGAGTAAGGC
>CAZUXX010000377.1:2504-4516 GCA_964624215.1 uncultured Planctomycetaceae bacterium | reverse complement strand
GGCTGTGTTACGGTTGGCCCGGACTGTGTCTAACCCGCCTGACTCCTCCTGCAACAACAGATTGGTGTTCTGGTCGCCGAGCACGACCAGATCGTCGCGCCCATCGGGGTTGAAGTCGCCGCAGGCGATCGACCATGCCCCCCCGCTCACATCGGCAAGACGTGTTTCCCACCGCTCGCTCCACGGATCTTCGTCGGACTGGAAGCGAATTACGAGTTGATCGGGCCGGGCAAAGTAAGCGATGTCGGTGTTCGAGTCGGAATTGAAGTCCCCCAGGGCCAGCGCGGCAATCTCGCGATCCACCGGAAGCTTCTGGTGATCGAACCGCCAGTGCGAATCGACCGTGTTGACGCGGCGATCCGATGTCACCGTCTCCAGATCCGGTTTCGATGCCCGCTGGATCAGCAGATCGATCCGGCTGTGACTGTTGTCGATGAGTGCCAGGTCCAGGCGGCCATCGCCGTTGAGATCCCCCGATACCATCGACTCTGAGCGATTCTGCAGCTTGAAGACTTCGAGCGGCGCAAAACCGTAGTAGCTGCCCAGGTCGATCTCATCGGCTGCTTCCTCCCCCCCGACAAGGGGAACGGCGAAAGCCAGCAGGATCAGCGAGAATGGCATCACCATCCGGGACAGTCCCCGCAACCGGGCGGGCACCAGTGTGTTGGTCACGTGCGGTCCCTCTTGGCATGAAAAGGGAGATTAGGATATGGTGAATCCCGTCAGTCTAGGGGGGCTTGCCAGCCTCCTTCAAGCACATCCCTGCGATCGAGCGGACACCAATGACGCCCCGAAGTCTCTTGTACTTGCTGACAGTCTGCACCTGCCTGCTGTCCCCTTCGGATGGACACGCGCAAGGGCTCGTCTGGAGAATTCCGGAAGCGTCCGGCAGGGCCGTTCTGTACCGGGGGACTTATACGCAACTGATTCGCCGGCCTGATAACCCCGCCGGGGACCTGACGCTGACATGGCGTCGCGAATTGCTGATCACGGCTCTCGAAGAAGAGGAAGCAGAATTCAACGGGGCTGTTGTCCCCTGCCGCTGGATCGAGTTTCGCGTGATTACGGGCCCGAACAAGGAAGGGATCATCGACGCCGGGCCGGGGGGCATCCGTCAGTACAAGATCCTTGTGCCAATCGAAGCCCTGCAGAAGGTGAAGATTGCCGATGACGGCAGCGTCATCGATTACGCCCAGGTCAGCGCGACGCACGTTCCGATCGTGCGAGGCTTCCGCAAGATTGGCAATGAGGAAGTGGCTCCGCTGGAGACTCCGGTCTTCCAGATCTTTCCGGCAATTTCGCTCCTGCAGCATTACCCGAAACTACAGCAAGTCGAAATGATGACCGTAGCTGGTTCCAAAGCGGAGGCAGCTCGTGATCCGGAAACGGGAGCCCTTCAAACCCGGATGGTGCCAACCGAGTCCACGAGGACTCATCACCGTGGCGAACTCGTCACCGAAGATTCGTTCACGAGGTCCACGAATGTCGGAGAAATCTGGCTGACGACTGATCCGAACGTGTATTTCGGCCTCGATCGCTGGCTGGTCACTGTTACCGTCGAAGAAAAGCCCTCGACTGCTTCGCGGTCCGAGTTCACGGTCGTCTCGACCATCACCGAAGAGATGGCGGCGGAAGAGTTCCTCCAGACTCAGCAGACCCAACTGGACGTCCAATGATTCGTGCTCCCCGACGGCGAGGTGACCACGTCGCGGTGTAGACAACGGGCCGTGTCATCCGTTTCTACAGCCAGACGGTGGGGTCCGCCCGCGGCCTCATGATGCTCACGTCGCGTATGCCCCCGCGCCACGCAGCACACCCCGAATTCCCACACGCGATCGAGAGAAACAGTCCTCTCCCTCCCGCACCGTTACCGGTTGCTGCAGGGAGGCACCCCGCCCGCCATGCCTGACTTCCAGTACGTTGCCCGCGAACGGACCGGACAGCAGGTGACCGGCATTGTGTCGGCCGGGTCGCAGCAGGAAGCGCTGGCGACGCTGTCGGCACGGCAACTC
>CAZUXX010000377.1:0-2494 GCA_964624215.1 uncultured Planctomycetaceae bacterium | reverse complement strand
CCGAATCCGCACGGCAGGAACAGAAGTTCGTCAAACGCCGGGTCAAGCCGCGGCACCTGGCGATCTTCTACGGCCAGCTTGCCGACCTCTTGAAGTCGGGAGTTCCGCTGCTGAGATCGCTGGAACTCCTGGAAGGTCAGGCCACCAGTCCGGCACTGCAGGCGGTGCTCAAGGAAGTCCGGGATGAGGTGGCCGACGGCTCGCGGCTGTACGAAGCGATGCGGCAGCATCCCAGGGCCTTCAACGAGCTCGTCATCAGTATGGTGCGGGCCGGGGAAGAAGGGGGCTTTCTCGAAGACGTTCTCAAACGCGTCGCCGTGTTCACCGACCATCAGGAGGACCTGAAAGGTCGTGTCGTCGGTGCGATGGTCTATCCGGCGTTTCTGCTCACGTTCGGAACGATCGTCGTCGCCGTGCTGTTGGTGAAGTTCGTCCCGAAGTTCGAGCCGATGTTCGAGCGGATGCGGGAGGCGGATTCACTCCCCGGTGCCACCACGGCACTGCTGGCCATCAGTCACTTCGCCCAGACCTACTGGTTCCTCGCCTTACTCATCCTTGCGGGGTGTGTCTACGGGCTCAACAAGTGGATTTCGACCGAGTCGGGACGGCTGACGGTCGACCGCTGGCGCCTGAAGGTGTTCGGATTCGGTCGAATCGGGAAGAACCTCGCCATCGCCCGGTTCTGTCGCATTCTCGGAACGCTGTTGAAGAATGGGGTCCCGATCCTCCAGTCGTTGCGGATTGCCAAGGATGCCACCGGGAATCTCGTCCTGAGCCGTGCGATTCAGTCCGCGTCCGAGAACATCTCGGCAGGGAAGTCGCTCGCACGGCCATTGGGGGCCAGCAAGCAATTCCCGGAAGAGATCGTCGAAATGATCGCCGTCGGAGAAGAGGCAAACAATCTTGAAAACGTGCTGGTCGACATCGCCGAGAACCTCGAAAAGCAGACGAACCGTGAGCTGGAACTGTTCGTCCGCATGCTCGAACCCCTGATGCTCCTGTTGATGGCCGGAGTCGTGCTGTTCGTCGTGCTGGCCCTGCTGCTCCCGATCCTGCAGAGCTCGGAGATCCTGTAGCGATCGCCGACTGAACTTTCCCGTCCGAGTCGATAAGCTTGGACTCGACCCGCACCGGAACAGGTTCTCCGGCGATGTGGCTCCCGGCACTCCGCGAACATTTCGCGCACGCGCCGAACAACCCCACGCTCCATGAGGGCTGCTTCACCACGCCTCACAACCATCGAAGCATGATCCGATCCGCCGTTACGATCAGTCTTGTCGAGGAAGCCCGGGGAGGTCCGTTCGTCTTCCGCGACGGACTGGCTGACGGGTTCCGGCGAGCGGAAGAACTCGGATTCGATGCGGTCGAGATCTTTGCCCCCGAACCGGATGCCGTTTCTCCCGCTGAGGTCATCGCGCTGATGCGCGAAACCGGCCTGAAGGTCGCCGCCGTGGGAACCGGAGCCGGCATGTTGCGGCACGGGCTGACGCTGACCGATCCAGACGCCCAGCGCCGCACCGGGGCCCGGGACTTCGTCCGCCGGATGATCGAATTCGGAGGCACGTTTGGTGCTCCCGCCATCATTGGATCGATGCAGGGACGCTGGACTCCGGCCCAGGGGAGGGACGAGACCCTGAATCATCTCGCCGATGCTCTGGGAGACCTCGCCGAAGCAGCGGCCGCATTCGATCTGCCGCTGATCTACGAGCCACTCAATCGGTACGAGACAAATCTGATCACGACGCTCGGTGACGGAGTCGAGTTTCTGAAGTCCCGATCGCTGCAGGGTGTCACTCTGCTGGCGGATCTGTTCCACATGAACATCGAGGAAGCCGATCTCGCGGCTGCCCTCCGCGATGCGGCCGGCTTTGTCGGCCACGTCCACTTTGTGGATTCCAACCGCCGTGCCGCGGGGATGGGCCATCTCGACTTCGCGCCCCTCGCTCAGGCGCTGCGTGAGTCCGGGTTTGCCGGGTACGCCTCGGCAGAGGCGCTTCCCCTGCCGGACTCCGAGACAGCCGCACGCCTGACGATCGAATCGTTTCGCAGGTACTTCGGCACCTGATCTCCCTCCGTGAGCAACACCCATCGGGGCCATCACGCATGAGCGAAGTGACCGGCTGTACGACACTGGGCCTGGCTGCCAGCTTCGGGTTTGGCGACCGGATCGGACTGGCAACCCCGGGACATGTCGCCGCCATGCAACGCTCCGGCGCCGGCATCGAGCCGATTTTCCCTCAGCAATCGATCCGTGAAATGCAGCGGACAGGCCGGACTCCGCAGGAGGTCATGCGGGATGCGCTTGAAGCTGCCCGTGCAAGCGGCTGGACCGGCTGCATCGGAGCCGATGCCGACCATCTGAAAACACCCGAAGATGTCGACGTTACGGCCGCTGCCGGCTTCACCTTCTTCACCATCGATCCTTCGGATGAGGTCGACCAGCACGCCGACGACTACTCCGAAGGGGCCTTGCGGGAGAAGTTCGAACAGGTCC
>CAZUXX010000376.1:0-4529 GCA_964624215.1 uncultured Planctomycetaceae bacterium | reverse complement strand
ATCCTGGTCGTAATCAAAAACTGCGATATTGCGGGCAGTGTGCAGTCCTGGCGGGCAGGCACCGCACTCCTCCGAAATGTCGACCAACTCACCTGCCCGGTTGTGGTACAGCCGGCTGAGTGTCTGTTGTGCCGCCGCCTGAGTTTCGCCGTGGCGTGAGCGGGCAGCCGGTTTCGCGTTGTTCGCAACGTACAGGTCGAGCCAGCCGTCATTGTCCCAGTCGACAAAAACAGCACCGCTGGTGCGTGCGAACAATTGGCCGGGCGCAGGCGCTGCTGAGAATCCGCCGGAACTGTTGAGAAACAGCCGTGAGCCCACCGGACCCGGGGCGGGGGCATATTCTTCGTTGGGCCGATCGGCGAATCCGCCGACGTAGAGGTCCAGGTCGCCGTCGGAATCCACATCGCCCCAAGCCCCGCCGTGCCCCAGCAGTCCTGCGAGAGGCTCGACGAGGCCAGCCTGGCTCGTGACGTCGCGAAAGCGGATCGGCTCCACCGCCGGCGTGCTGATCGCACACGTAGCGAGCAGCAATCCGCCGATGGAGGGCAACCGCATCGGTAGAATCCTCATAATGCGGAAAACCGGACCGCACTACGTCGAAACCGGTTAACGCGGAAGCGATCCCGCCGAGACGCGATCCCGGCGCAGGGCCGAAGAATCTGCGTAAGTTGATACATCAGCAGACTTACGTCTTGATGCCCTTCCGTTTGGCACGACGTGCCTGGGCGCTTGCGGGACGCTTGCCGTGGTTGGCCTTCTTGAGTTTACGCTGAGTCTTGGCCATCGATCGCTTCCGGAATCCGGTGGGAAAGTTCATGGGAAATCACCGAAACATTCTAGTGACCCACCGTGATTGACTCCAGTGCGCGGGCGCCGGATTCCGGCTGGCGACACTTGCCGCCATTTGCGTTCTCTCCATACTGTTTGGTGCGAACAATCCTGCTCCCTCCGGTTGTTCAGGAGTGCAATCGATGATCCGGCTGTGGACCGTTCTTCAGAACAGTCGCTGTGCCGCTGTTGCCGCGGTCGGGATCGCGGTTTCGGGACTTCTCGCAGGTGGCTCTGCATTTGCATCCGAAGAGGCCCGCGAGCCGGTTTCTACAGCGACGGCTGAGGCAGAGAAGGCGGCGGACGGGCTTGTCAGTCTCGTCGATGTCCCTGTCCCTGATGCGTTCAGCAAAGTGGCGCCGGAGTCAGTCGACGATCTGCGGGCGATGGAGAGCCACACCAGGATGGTCATCCAGCGGGTGCAGGAAAGTGTCGTCGGCATCCAGGTGGGACGGGCGCAGGGGAGCGGTGTCATCGTCTCCCCGGACGGTTTGATCCTGACGTGTGCACACGTCGTCGGTCGGCCCGGCAGGCGGTGTACGATCATTCTGAACGACGGAACCCGGCTGCGTGGGGAAACGCTGGGAGGGAATCGCACTCTCGATGCAGGGCTCGCGAGGGTCAACCCGGACTCACTGGCCGGTCGGACCCTGCCTTGGGCCGACATGGCGAACCTGTCGAGTGTCGAGGCCGGCAACTGGTGTATCGCCCTTGGTCACCCGGGAGGGTTTGACAAGAAGCGCGGGATTGTGACCCGGTTCGGTCGCGTGATCTTTGCAAACCCCCAGGCGGTTCGGACCGATTGCGAGCTCGTTGGCGGTGATTCGGGGGGGCCCTTGTTCGACGTTCAGGGCCGGGTCATCGGGATCAACAGTCGGATCCAGGAACCGACGACTGCCAACTACCACGTTCCCATCAATGTGTTCCGCGCGGGCTGGGATCGCATGCTGGCGGGGGAAAGCTTCGCCTCGGACGGGACCGCGTTCCTGGGAATCAGTGGCGATCCGCACGACCTCGGCCTGAAGGTGACCCACGTCTGGAGCGGCGAATCGGCCGACCTGGCGGGCGTGAAGGTCGGGGACGTTCTGCTGACGTTCGATTCCCGCAAGGTCACGTCAATCGACGTGCTCAGGCGGCTGGTCCGGCGCAAGGCCGCCGGAGAGAGCGTACAACTGGAACTTCTCAGAGACGGCGAGCCGCTGACGATCGAAGTGCAACTCCGCTACCGTGCGAACGGCCCCGCGGGGAACTGATGGCAAGTGACGAGGAGCGACCTGGCATGCCGATGTTCAACAGCCTGCAGAAAGTGATGCGTCCCGCGACGATGCTGGGACTGCTTGTGGCCCTGTTGCCCGGTGTCGCCGATGAAGCTTTGGCACAGGTCCAGCTTCGACGACAGCTGTACACCGAAGGGAGCCAGGTGCTCCGTGCGTTCCGGGACGTTTCGGAGGCGGTCCGTCGCAGTGTGGTCGAAGTTCGGTGTGGCACGGAGACCGTGGCCCTGGGAACGGTGGTTGACTCGGACGGCTGGATCCTCACCAAAGGGACGGAAATCACCGACGAGGCGGTCTGTTTCACCTGGGACGGGAAGAAGTTGCCGGCCACCCTGATGGCCCGGGATGACTCGAACGATCTGGTGCTGCTGCGGGTCGATGCCGAAGGAGTCTCGCTGACGGCGATCGAGTGGGATGTCGACCGCGATCCGGAGATCGGTCAATGGGTGATCACTCCGGGAACGCGATCACTGCCAGAAGCGGTGGGAGTGGTCAGCACGGGCCGGCGGCCGATGCCCTACGAACGGATCCCCGGTGTTCTGGGAATCGAAATGGAGATGGATCAGGACGCCCCTGTTGTGAAAAGCGTCTTCGAGGATGGAGCCGCCTCCGAAGCCGGCGTCCGACCCGGCGATGTGATTCTTGAGGCCGGCGGGCGGAACGTGTCCTCGCGTCGCGAACTGGTCGAGCGGGTTCAGGAGCATGAGCCGGGGCAGACCATGCGGCTGAAGCTGAAAAGAGGCGAGGAGGAGCTTGAAGTTGAGGCCGTGCTGACGCATCCGTTCGGTGGTTTCCTGTCACGGATCGCCACGCAGAATCACATGGGTGGCAAGCTCAGCAATCGGCGGACCGGTTTCGACGCAGTCCTGCAGCACGACACCCCGCTCAAGCCACACGAGTGTGGCGGCCCGGTGGTGACGCTCAGTGGCAAGGCATTTGGAATGAATGTCGCCCGGGCCGGGCGCGTGGAATCGTACGCCTTGCCTGCCGACGTGCTGCTCCCCATCCTCGAGAAGCTCAAGTCGGAGGCGATGGTGATGACGCAGGAGGAGGCGGACGAAGAGCTTCCCTGAGACGGACTGCGGGTCGCCTGAAGTCGCCGGCATCACGCTTCGTGCTGCCAGGCAGCACGATAACGGCGGCCGAGGTTGATGATCCGCTTCAGGAGGGCTTCGTAAGTGACGCCCCCTGCGTGGGCCGATTCAGCGAAATCTTCGCCGTAGGAGAGGTTCGAGTTCGCATTGGCCTCGAGCACGTAGACCTGTCCCTCGGAATTCATCCTGAGGTCAATGCGGCCGTACCCGCTCATGTGGAGCAAGTGAAACGCCCGCTTGCTCACGTGCAGGATCCGCTCCTGCTGTTCCGCGGTGAGTCCCGCGGCTGCGTGGGTCATGATCTTGTACTTGTGCTGATATTTCGCGTCCCACTTCACACTGCGGGTCGCAATGCGAACCGCGTCCTCCGGCATGTTGGAGAAGTCCATCTCCCAGATGGGGAATGTCTGCAGGCGGCGATTGCCGAGGACGCTGACGTAAAACTCCCGGCCGTCGATGAACTCCTCGGCAAGGGCATCGCTGCCGATCGTGGTGTGCACAAATTCGACGCGGTCGCGGAGCGCCTGGTCGTTGGTCACCAGCGAGGCTTGAGAAATGCCGTGGGAGGCATCCTCGGTCGCGCTTTTGACCAGAAGCGGGTAGCGGGCCTTTCCCGAAGGGGTGATCCTCCTGCGCCGCGGAAAATGCATGAACCGGGGCGTCGGCACGCGGTGGTACGTGAGGATCTTCTTGCTCAGGGCCTTGTCGTGCGTGATCAGCAGGCCGGTCGGATTGCACCCGGTGTATCGCTGACGGAACAGCTCCATGTAGCTGGTCACCGCCTGGTCGTAGACGGGAACCCCGTGGAACTCCTCGAGCATCATGAAGGCGATGTGAGGCTTCCATTCGAGGACGGCCTCACGAATCGGACTGAGATCGGAATAGACCGCGACAACGCGGACGTCGTTTCCCATCTCGCGGAGCGTGGAGACGACATCGAACTCCATCTTCCAGTCCGGGCTGGGATCGGTTGGTCCCAGCGGGGGCATCATCTCCGGCGGCTCCAGACCTTCACGGACCAGCGCCAGAATCCGCAACGGCTTCATAAGGCAATCTGCAGCTTTCCATCACGAATCGCATGCATCGTGTGCATGGTGATGACGATCAGCAAGTCCCGCTCGACTTCGTCTTCAGGCCGATCGACCCGCAGCTTGAGTTCGCGGCACCGCTGGATCATCTCCCGCAGTACCATATCGATTGCGAATTGGAATTGCCCGGTCCATTCCGAAACGTCGCGGCGGAGGCGGTGCCGGATCCGGTTGAGGAAGACCGCTGCCGAGGGTTTGTCGGCGTCGTCGGGTCTGGTTGAAAACAGCCGGCGCAGTTCGTGGTC
>CAZUXX010000375.1:0-4551 GCA_964624215.1 uncultured Planctomycetaceae bacterium | reverse complement strand
CCCCGGGGAGAGATTTCCCTCTGTCAACCGCGAGTCTGGTGCACGTACATTAGAAGGGGGCACTTCGACCGGTTCTCATGTTCTCGCGCCGCATATCCACGCGTCAGCTCATGCTGCTGTGCCGTTCGCTGGGCACCAGCCTGCATGCCGGTGTGCCGATCCTGAAGGCGATTCAGACGGCGGCCCGCAAAACCTCTGATGGTCGCCTGTCGAAGGTGCTGGACGACATCATCGAGGACATCAAGTCGGGCGATACCTTCACCGACGCGATCGATGCTCACGGCCGGTACTTCCCCGACCTGTTTGTCGACATGGTCTCTGTCGCCGAGCAGACTGGTTCGTTACCCGAGGTGCTGCACGCTCTTTCGGAGCATTTCGACAACAACCTGCGGCTGCGGGGGGAGTTCCTCTCCCAGATTCTGTGGCCGGCTGTTCAGCTGGTCGCGGCGATTCTGGTGATTGCCCTGCTGATCTACGTTCTCGGGATTCTGGAAGACCCGGGAGTGGGGGTCTCGCTCGATATCCTGGGATGGGGACTGACCGGGGCAGATGGCGCGATCAAGTGGCTGCTGGGCTGGGTCTTCGGGGCGATCGGTCTATGGATCGTCTACAGGGTGATTCATTCCAGTGTGACCGGGCGGAAGCAGTTCCATCGGGCCCTGATGCAGGTCCCCGTCATTCGCGGTTGCCTGAGAGATTTTGCGATCGCCCGCTTTTCGTGGGCCTTCGCGCTGACGCAGACCTCCGGCATGTCGATCGACGACAGTCTCGATGCAAGCCTGCAGGCGACGTCGAACGGGGCGTTTGAAGCGGCCGCCGACCAGATTGTCGACGACGTCATGCAGGGAGAGCAGCTCAGCGATGCGCTCAACCGGTCGCAGCTGTTCCCGGACGAGTTCATCAGCATCGTGCATGTGTCGGAGATGAGCGGCACGGTGCCCGAAGCTCTCCAGCGGCTCAACCCCCAGTTTGAAGAGCAGGCCCGGCGGAGTCTGAAAGTCCTGACGACCCTTGCCGCCTGGGCGGTCTGGGCCACGGTCGCGATGTTCGTTGTCTACGTGATCTTCACCGTTGCCTTGTGGTACCGCGATCTGTTGCAGGGGTTCATCGACAACCCGTTGGGTTAATCCGGGACCAGCTGTGGGGAGCGGTTCTGGACAACAGTCGATCTCGAGTGCTGGCGAAGAACGCGACCGGCGACGCTGCGATCATGCCGGTGCGCTTCTCAAGTGATGGACGGTCGACTGACAGGCGTCGCCAATCCGGATACAACGCACGTCCTGTGACGGTGGCTTGCCGGACTCGACTCTCTTTCACTTCATGCTGTCAGTGTCATGCGTGTGCTGATTACTGCCGGACCGACGCGCGAGTATCTCGACGACGTGCGGTATCTCTCCAATGCCAGTAGCGGACGGATGGGGTATGCGATTGCCGCAGCGGCCTGTGAACGCGGATGGGAGGTCGTCCTCGTCAGCGGCCCGGTGGAACTGACTCCGCCTTCAGGGGTCGAACTGGTTGCTGTCGAGACAACGGTCCAGATGCGTCAGGCCTGCCTGGAACACTTCCCCCGCTGTGCGGGGGTCATCGCTGCGGCGGCGGTGTGCGACTACAAGCCGACGCGACGGGTGGCCGGCAAGATCGCCAAGACAGGGGGGCCGGTGACCATCGAGATGATTGAGACCGATGACGTTCTGGCCCAACTCGGAACCTGCAAGGAGCACAGATGGGTCGTCGGGTTCGCTCTCGAGGCCCAGAATCCCCGGGAGAACGCTCTGCAGAAACTTCGCAAGAAGAACTGTGACTGGATCGTTCTCAACGGACCGGCAGCGATCGGGGCACAAGAGAACTCTGTCGAACTGCTCGATTCGACAGGCGGCATTCGTGCCGCCTGGTCGGGAACAAAAGTCGAAGTCGCCACGCGTCTTGTCGCGGAGATCGAGACAGGTCTCGTCGGCAAGAACTGACCGTCCTGGACGCGAAGCCGTCCGGGAGCGGCAGGATCCTCACAGGCCGGACTGCCTGTTGGTTCGCCACTGCTGAATCAACGGGACATCGACGGCGGCGTCCATCTCGCGTTGTCGCTTGAGTTCTTCGAGCAGTTCCGGAGAGGCGCGGCGCGCCAGCGAATTGGTCGTCAGCGGCACCGACCCCTCGGGGAGCGGCTGGGCATCGTCGACGGCGGCGAGATGCACGGTCCGGTCTCCGATGGACCAGCGGTCCTCGATCGAGCAGGCCAGCCAGCCGAGTGACTCGCGAAGGATCGGTGCGGCATGTTCGTGCGGGACGAGCTGGACCCCTTCGAACTTGTCGATGTCGCGGCTTGACCGGGCGCCGAATCGCTCGACGAGCGACAGACTTTCCGGCGAGAGGAGGTGCAAGGCGAGGTGTCGCGCCTCCTGCAGCACTGACCAGGTTTCGTGCTGACGGGCGATCGCCACGACGATGCGTGGCATGTCGGGAACGATCGAAACACTCATCACCGATGTACAGATCAGCCCGCTGCGGCGGGAGCCGGCCGCTGTGGTGAGCAGCCACAGAGGAGTGTCGAGCTGGCGAAACAGGGTCTCAGCAGCAGTTGGATTCACCGTAGAGAACTCCGGTCCAGGTGGCACTCGGGATTGATGCCAGTTGATTCCAGATCCGCTTCCCGCGTCGATGTGGGGGCGTCTGGACGATCATAGGCGAGTCTCGATTCCGGGCTGCAATCCCAGTGCCGCTTCTCGCTTGCTGGAGGCACTCTGCCCCCAGTCAAGAAGCGTGTGGACCAGCCGTTTCTCCTGTTTCACCGTGGCACGGACACCAGCGAGGCACTGGTGGGAAGCGCGACGGGCCGCGAGGTCAGCCTGGTCGCTTTCCCGAAACGGGCGGGCGGCCGGGAGGAGACCCCCTCCGCTCCGGCTGGACCTGTTGTGGCTCGAGTTCGATGACTTCATCTTCGTCGAGCGGCGGTGCAACAGGACGAGTCGAAGCCGGGCGGGCCGGTCGTTTGTGCCCGGCGGCACGGGGCGTCGCCGGCTTCTTTGCGGCCGCTCCTCTCGTGGCCTTCGATCCGGTGGTGGTCGTTCCACAGACGATGCACTCCCCTTTGGGAGTGAGTGGCTCGCCGCACGCGTTACACAGCGGGATCGGGCGATCGGTGCTGTCGAGCAGACTGGCAGGCGGAACCGGACGCGGACCGATCTTCGCGGGACGTGGTGAACGCGGAGCAGCCGCGGCAGTTCCGGCCGAGGCACGATTCTGCGGAGCAGGGACGAACGTCTTTCTCCCGGCCAAGGGGGTCGCTGCTGCTGCGGCGACGGGGGGAGAGGCGCCAGCACGCTGTGCGGCTTGGGCCGGGGCGGAACGGCCCGCCGATCCTGACTGGGGCGAGGTGACCGGCGAGGGCGGCATCAACCGGGCCTCGTCGCCCGGTACGGCTTCACCCGGAATCGTGAGCAGGTTCTCTTCGCGGATGATGGATGTCCGCGCGGAGCGGCGACTGCGGAGTTCCATCGCCGAGACGTGGACGCGCGCCTGTTCGTCATACCGGATGGTGACCTCGATCGGAGTTCCTTCCGGCAGCCCGGGCGGAAGGTCGTCGACGATACACGCACCCAGTTTGACGGGAGCCTCCTGAGCGATGGTCCCTCCTTCGACAATGTGCAGGTGGACCCGCCGCTGGTTTTCAACGACAGTGCCGAAGGATTGCCGAAACGCACAGGGCAGCGGTGTGTTGGCGGGGATCAGGAAGTGAGGTTTGCGCTCGCCGGTCTGCCTGTCCTTGACGAGGATGCCCAGGGCCCGTGCACTGACACTGTGCTGTTTGAACTTCGCCAGGCGCGCGGTGGCGTCTCGTGAGAGAAAGGATTTGCGGGTGAACTGGTGGCCGCTCGCCAGCATGCCGGCGTAGTACGCAGCACCGTGCGAGATGGACTGTTCGGGCGAGAGGGTCTGATTGAGCGTCGTGCCGCTGATCCGCTGCAACATCGAACGGATCATCGGCATCCGCGACGCCCCGCCGGTCACCAGGACGGCGTCGATATGGGCCCAGCCCATCCGGTTGTCCTTCAGGAGCTGCCGGGTGATGCGTTCGGTGCGGTCGACGAGATCCTTCGAGATCGATTCGAAGGTCGCCTGGTCGATTCCGAAGACTTTCCGACGCCCTGCGTGCTGAACGCACAGGGACGCGCGCGAGCGGACACTCAGGCTGCGCTTGGTCTGCTCGACTTCAAGAGCGAGTGCCTGCATCGACTCGCAATCGATGCGGGGATCCTGCGGAATCTCGCGCAGCAACTGCTCACAGGCAAATTCCTCGAGTCGCTTATTCCAGTCGAAGCCCCCGAGGGTCCGATCCCCGCAGCTGGCTTTCCCCCGGACTTCGTCCCGGTTGTACTGCACGAGTGACAGGTCAAACGTGCCACCCCCCAGGTCGTAGACCATCACGATCTGGTCGTCTGCCAGTTCGGCGAACCAGAGTCCCTCGCCAAGCACGTAGCAAAGCGCAGCGGCGACCGGTTCGTTGATGATGTCGACCTTCTTCAGACCCGCCTGCAGTCCGGCGTCTGCGGTCTG
>CAZUXX010000374.1:0-4573 GCA_964624215.1 uncultured Planctomycetaceae bacterium | reverse complement strand
AACGAGTGTCTGCACTTCGTGGGTTCGCCAGTTCAGATCCGGATCGAGCCTCGACTGGTCGACTTCCGGGTAGTCGCAGAGATGGACGGACTCGGGGACATTGCTGTCGTCTGCAGCGGCGGTGCCCGCAACGACGAGGTTCTGATACATCCGCTCGGTGAGGAACGGAATGCAGGGCGCCAGAAGCTTCGTCAGCGTGACCAGGACTTCGTAGAGAGTTTGATAGGCGGCGAGCTTATCGGTATCCCACCGGGGTTCTGTCGCGTCGTTCGCTGCCATCGAATCGGCGGGGGATGCATTGCGAGCCCGCCAGAAGCGACGTCGATTCCGACGGATGTACCAGTTCGAGAGGTCGTCGAGGTAGGCCTCGGCGGCCGCGGCAAAGCGGGCCACATCGTAGGCTTCGAACGCATCGTGGGCGGTCGCCGTGAGTTCCTGCAGCCGGGAGAGGATCCAGCGGTCGATCTCGGGGCGGTCGGAAAGTGGGACCTGCTCCATCGCCGGGTCGAACCGGTCAAGGATGGCATAGTTCACGAAGAAGGCGTAACTGTTCCACAGGGGAATCAGCACATGGCGGCGAACTTCGTCGGCGGGAGTGCTGGTCACCTTGCAGGTGGGCAAGCCCTCTTTCGTTTCGCTGATGGGGCCTTCGGGGGTCTCGAGTGTGACCGGCTGGTCCTTGTGCCGGAGGCCGAAGCGGAGATCGGTGGCCGGATTCTGCGCAAGGTACATCCAGCGGAGCGTGTCGACTCCCAGCTGTTCGGCTGCCTCCTCGAACCAGATGGCCGTGCCATCACTTTTGTGCATGGCGTTGCCATGCTCGTCCATGACAAGACGGTGGCCGAGGAGATTCTTGAAGGGGCGTTTCTCTTCGGGAGTCCGCTTTCCTTCGGGGTCCCAGCCCATCATCGTGGCGAGTGCCAGGAGGGAATAGAACCAGTTGCGGAACTGTCCCGGGAAGCACTCGGTCACGAAGTCGGCCGGGAACCAGTCACTCCACTTGAGCAGTTCGGTGGGGTACCGCTCGTTAAAGTTGAGAGTCGAGAAGGGGACGATGCCTGCATCGAGCCAGGGGTTGCCGACATCCTGGATGCGTGAGAGCAACTTCCCGGGATGCTTGCGGCTGGGGATCTTCACGGCATCGATCCAGGGCTTGTGCGGCGTGTGCCCTTCGAACTGCTCCCAGCCCTCGCCGCCGTTGAGAGCGCGTTCCTTCAGCTCCTGCAGCGAGCCGATGACTTCGAAGTCTTCGGGATCGTCAGGGTTTACCCAGATGGGGAGCGCAAGCCCCCAGAAGCGCTTTTTGGAGATCATCCAGTCGCGCATCGTCGTGAGCCATTCGAGCTCGCGCTCCTGCCCCTGGATCGAGGAGGGGATCCAGTTGATCGCCTTCGCGACCTCCTTGATCTCGTCCCGCCAGTCCATGTTGATGAACCACTCATCGACGAGCCGGAAGACAAGTTCTTCCCCCGTTCTCCAGCAGTGCGGATAGATGTGGGGATAGACCTCGACGTAGACGAGCAGGTTCTTGCGTTTCAGTTCCTCGAACACGAGGTCGGCAGTTTCGGGCGCAATGGCCTCGCGGCCGGTGAAGGGACCGAAGCCTTCTCCGTAGGTGCCGTCCTCGCGGAGCGGGGCGATGATCGGGAGGCCGAGTTCGACGCCGATCTTGTGGTCGATGTCGCCACAGCCGGGTGCAATGTGGACGATGCCGGTTCCCTCGCCGGCGACGACGTTCGGGTTGCCTTTCGAGTCCCGGCCGCCGTCAATGACGCGGTGGGCGTTGGCGGCGGAGGTGGGGGTCGTGGCGGTGGTTCCCGGTGCCTCACCGGGCGTCACGTGCGAGTGTTGCGCGGGAAGGTCGTCGAATGGTCCCTCGTAGCGCCAGCCGACCATGTCGGCGCCTGTGAGGGTTCCTTCGATCTCGTAGCCGCCCTGTTCCTTGAAGAGCTGGGCGATCGTCTTGAGCTTCGGGACGCCGTCGGGCCAGGCGGCGTCGCCGCCGAAGCCTTCCTTGAATTCCCTCTCCAGCCGCTTGTAGTCGAGGTTTTCCGTCGCGAAGTAATAGTATGCCGGCTCGTCGTCCCCCTTGATCTTCGCCTTGAGCCGCACGTACTCGAGGTCGGGGTTTACCGCGGCGGCGACGTTGGACGTGAGGGTCCAGGGTGTGGTGGTCCAGACGAGGAGGTACTCCCTGAGACGGTCGTTTCCGAAGTGCCGCGGCTGTGTGGCTCCGTCCTGCTCCTCCACAATCGGGAAGCGGACAAAGCAGGAGCGGTGCGTGGTGAGCTTGCGGCCGTCGGCGACTTCCATCTGGGAGTAGGCGGACCCGGCGCGACCTCCCCAGGGCATCACGTCGTGCCCTTTGTAGATCTTTCTGCGCTCGAAGCACTTCTTGAGGAAGGTCCAGATCGTTTCGTTGTTCTCGGTTGAGAACGTGAAGTAGCTGCCTCCCCACTCGGGATTGCCGAGCCGGGCGGCAATCTGTTCCGGATCGCCTGAGACCGCGTGTCCGCGGGCGGTGCGGTAGGTATGCGTGATCTGCTGGCCCGTTGGTTCGGTCGCTTGAGCGTCGTCGCTGGTGGAAAGTTTGCCGATGGCGTCCGCCAGACGGCGGAGTTCGTCGGGATCGTCCCACTCCATCCAGTAGCCCAGGCGGATGGACTGCTCGGTTTGTCGGGCGGCGAAGCGGAGCACGCGCTGCTTGCAGGCGCGGACGAACTGGTCGATGCCGAATTCCTGGATGGCCGTTTTGGTCCCGAGGTTGAGTTCTTTCTCGACTTCGACTTCGACCCACAGGCCCTGGCAGTCAAACCCGTTCTGGTAGCGGAGCTGATACCCGCGCATGGCGCGGTAGCGCTGGTAGGCGTCCTTGTAGGTTCGTCCCCAGGCGTGATGGACCCCCATGGGGTTGTTGGCGGTGATGGGACCGTCGAGGAACGACCAGCGCGGTCGCTGAGCGTTCAGTTGTATCCGTTTCTGGAAGATTCGCTCCGACGTCCAATACCTCAGGACCTCGTGCTCCCCCTTGAGGAACTGAGGTTCGTCCGCGCGCTGAAACATCGTGAATCCTTCCTGACCGGCAATTTCGGCAGAATTGAAAAAATTACGGCGCACCGGTTGCGAGTAGCGGCAGTGCTCTCGCTGGGAGAAATCGGCTCCCCCCCTTCTCACCGCAACGGGGACGAAGGATGGTTCTCAGTCAAGTGAGCGTCAAGGTCATGGGGCCGGGACACAGGAACCCGGACGCGGAAGCACGTCTCATTCGTCACGAACCTTTCCATCGCGACGTCGATCCTCGTGGACACAACCCACAGGAAGGTCAAAGTTTGACAGCGGAAGCGAAAATTGATGCACGGTCTTGAATTGCGCAGTCTTCGCAGGTTATAGACATGGTGTACAACTCCCATAGTCCCTAATCGACCCCCCTTGGAGCTTCAGGCTCCATTCGTGCGGACAGATCCGCGGACCCATCCCGACCTTGAGGAGGAGAATTCGATGAGGCAATTTCGATGGCTGACGTTGCCAGCATTGCTGGTCATGGCAACGTCACACGCCGTGGCACAGACTCAGCAAGATGCGTGCTGTCCGCAGCAGTGCTGTGAGACAATCACGTGCACCGTGTTGCGGCCGCAATGGTTCACGGAGACCCGCAAGGTCTGCGTGACTGAGTTCCGGAACGAAGTCCGGACGCAGCAGTATACAGTCAATCGCCTGGTGCCGCGGACGGAGAAGCGCACCCGCACGGTTTGCTACACCGAGATGGAAGAGCGGACACGGGAGGTTCCCTACACCGTTTACGAGACTGCTGAAGAGCAGCGGGAGATTCCGTACACGGTGATGGTTCCTTATCAGGAAGAGCGGACCGGTGTCCGCCAGGTCTGGGACACCGTTGAGGAGCAGATTGAAGTTCCCTACACGGTGATGGTCCCTTACCAGGAGGAACGCGAGGCGACCCGCGTGGTGTGGGATACGGTCGAAGAGAAGATCGAAGTTCCGTATACGGTGATGGTTCCGTACCAGGAAGAGCGCACGGCGACTCGTCCGGTGTGGGACACGGTGGAAGAGCAGGTGGAAGTCCCCTACACGGTGATGGTTCCGTACGAAGTCGAGCGGACCGCGACCCGCCTGGTGTGGGATACCGTCGAAGAGCAGGTGGAAGTCCCCTACACGGTGATGGTTCCGTACCAGGAAGAGCGGACGGCAACTCGCCAGGTGTGGGACACCGTGACGGAGACGTGCTACCGCACTGTGTGCCGCGATGCCGGCAGCTGGCAGACGTACACCGTCTGTGATCCGTGCAACCCCTGCTGTGTTCGCGTGTGCCGTCGCTGGTGCCCGAACATCGTGACGGAGCAGGTGCCGTATCAGGTCTGCCGTCGCGTCTGTCGTCAGGAGCCGTACCAGTACACGGTGACCTGCTACCGTCCTGAACAGAAGGTGCGGATGCAGACCGTCTGTCGTCGCGTTTGCCGGGAAGAGCCGTACGCGTTCAATGTGACCTGCTACCGGCCCGAACAGAAGGTGCGGATGCAGACCGTCTGCCGTCGCGTCTGTCGCGAAGAGGAGTACA
>CAZUXX010000373.1:0-4579 GCA_964624215.1 uncultured Planctomycetaceae bacterium | reverse complement strand
AACGAATCAAGGCGGCTTGATGATTGAAAGCGTCGGTCCCACCTGGGCGCCCTACTACCGGGAACACACCTGCCTGTCTGACGCATCCCTCTGTGCGAGGCAACGCAATGTTGCACTCACGTGTGTTTCAGGCGCGACACCCCGGTGTCGCGTGGCTGATTGCTGTACTGATCGCTTCTGGCGCGCCGTCGGCGGGCGCGGACGAACCGGCTGACGCGACACCCCGGCCGATCAGCTTCGTCAACGACATCATGCCCGTCTTTTCGAGAGCGGGATGCAATATGGGGGCCTGCCACGCCAAGGCCGGAGGAGGTCAGAACGGCTTCCAACTGTCGCTGCTTGGCTTTGAACCCGAGGACGACTACGACGCGCTCGTCAAGGAGGCGCGGGGGCGGCGTTTGCTGCCGGCGGCTCCGGAACAGAGCCTGCTGCTTCGAAAGATTTCAGGAGGACTCCCCCACGGAGGAGGTGTGCGGCTCCCGAAAGACTCAACCGGCTACCAACTGCTTCGCGACTGGATGCGACAGGGCACCCCGTGGCGGTTCGATGGGGATCCGGATTTTGTGTCGATCGACGTGGAGCCGTCGAGTGCGGTGATCCCCCGTCAGGGAGAAGTGAGCCTGCGGGCGATTGCCCGCTATTCTGACGGAACCCGGCGCGATGTGACCGACATGGCGCTGTTCGAGACGAACAGCGATGCGATGGCCGAGGTCACAGCGGAGGGACACGTGACGGCGCAGGACGTCCCCGGCCGCGTCGCTGTGATGGTCCGGTATCAGGGGAAGGCGGCCGTGTTCACAGCGGCCATCCCGTTGGGGGCGAGTGTCGACAACCTTCCTGAGCCGCGGAACTTCATCGACGAGCATGTCTTTGCGAACCTCAAGGTGCTGGGGATTCCGCCGTCACCGGAGTGTGATGATGCGACGTTCCTCCGCCGGGTTTCACTCGATATTGCCGGTCGTCTTCCAGATCCGAAGGAGGCGGCCGAATTTCTTGCCAGCACGGCTCCGGACAAGCGAGAGCAACTGATTGAGCGGCTGCTGGCAAGTCCCGGCTACGCGGACTTTTTCGCGAACAAGTGGACGTCGCTGTTGAAGAACCGGCGGGACGACGCCAGTGACATTACGGCCAACTTTGCGTTTCACGCGTGGATCCGTGACAGCCTGCTCGCCAATGTGTCGTACGACCAGATCGTGCGCGAGCTTCTGGCGGCAACGGGAACGGTGATCGGCAATCCTCCGGTCGCGTGGTACAAGCGGGTGAAGGATCCGAAGCAGCAGATGGAGGATGTCGCCCAGCTGTTTCTGGGAGTGCGGCTGCAGTGTGCCCAGTGCCATCATCATCCGTTCGAGCGCTGGAGCCAGGACGACTATTACAGCCTGACGGCCTTTTTCAGCCAGGTCGGACGCAAGCCGACCGACACGCGCGGCGAGGATCTGATCTTCCACAAGCGGGGCCTTGCCACGGCGACGAACGTACGGACGGGCGAGGCCCTGCGGCCGGCGGCCCTGGGAGACGATGTCGGGGAAATCGGTCCCGACGAGGATCCGCGACTGCGCCTTGTCAACTGGATGGGGTCGCCGGAAAACCCGTTCTTCGCGAAGGCGCTGGTCAACCGGTACTGGAAGCATTTCTTCGGCCGCGGCCTGATCGAACCGGAAGACGATATCCGTGATACGAATCCGCCCAGCAATCCGGAACTGCTTGCGGCGGTCGAAGAGCACTTCATCCAGAGTGGCTACGACCTGAAGGAACTGGTGCGAGTGATCACGCGATCGCGGGCGTATCAGCTCAGTTCGGTTCCGAACGAACACAACCTCGTCGATGTCCAGAACTACTCGCGGTACTATCCGCGGCGGCTGCAGGCCGAGGTTCTTCTGGACGGAATCGACGATCTCACCGGGGCGAAGACGTCATTTGCCAACCTGCCTCCGGGGACGCGGGCCGTTGCTCTGCCGGATAACAGCTACAACCGGGCGAGTGAGTTCTTGCGGGTCTTCGGGCGACCCGAGGGAAGCAGTGTCTGCGAATGTGAACGCGTACAGACCTCGAGTCTTGCCCAGAGCCTGCACCTGATCAATTCCAATGAGATCAAGTCCAAGCTCGGTGCTTCGGGCGGCCGGGCAGCGACGCTGGCCGCGTCGCAAGCTCCGCTGGAGGAGCGGATTCGCGAGGTTTATCTCGTCGCTTTTTCTCGGGAACCGAGTCCTGAGGAACTGCAGACGGCGATCGACTACATCAACGAACCACCGCTGAACGCAGAGGGCGAACCTCTCCCGCCGGCGCAGGCGACGACTCAGAACTTCCAGGATCTGATCTGGGCGTTGATTAATACGAAGGAGTTCCTGTTCAATCACTGAGTGGTGGGTGTGCGGGACGAGTCCGGTGCATCGGGCTGATCATTGAGCGAACTTCGAGTGAGGATCTGAATGTTCCATCGAACGGCGCTGACATCACTACTGGCAATCGCGCTCCTGGCCCTCCCGGATGGTTCGCGGCTGTATGCACAGGCGGTCTGCCTGCCTGCGCCGCGGCTGCTGACAACCTTTCCCATGGGTGGGCAGCAGGGAACGACGGTTGATATCACGCTCACCGGTGAGAACTTCGAAGACGTCGAAGAGCTCCGGTTTTCACATCCCGGGATTACGGCAGTCCCCAAGCGGGATGAGGCGGGGAATCCGATAGCGAACCAGTTCACCGTGACCATCGCCGCTGACTGTCCGGTGGGCGTTCATGAAGCCCGGGCGATGACCCGGTTGGGGATGTCCTCCTCGCGAGTGTTCAATGTGAGCGCGATGCCGGAGGTCAGCTGTCGTGAGAAGAACACGACGCTCGAAACGGCATTTCCGCTCGAGGTCGGTTCGATCTGCAATGCGGCGATGACCCGCCAGTCGGTCGACTTCTTCAGGTTCGAGGCCCGGGCGGGGCAACGGATCGTTGTCGACTGTGCGGCACGGGGAATCGATTCCAAGCTGAAGCCGGTGGTCATCGTGGCCGACAGCGAGGGGAATGATCTGCAGGTTGAGCGTCGCGGCGGGGCAATCGATTTCACGCCGCCGGCCGACGGGACGTATGTCGTGAAAGTTCACGACCTGACCTTCAATGGGGGGGCGGAATACTTCTATCGCCTGGCGCTTCAGCCTGCTGCGGAGGGCGAGGTCGTGCCGCGGCTGGCATCGACGGAGGCCGTCAAGTCAATCTCGTGGCCGCCGCACGGGCTTCCTGCCGAGGCGGCGCTGGCGGAGGTCGAGCCGAATCACGAGGCGTCCCAGGCCCAGAAGATCACCCTGCCCTGTGACATTTCAGGGAGCTTCTTTCCGGCAGCCGATGTCGACCTGTTCGAGTTTACGGCCAAGGCCGGTGAGGTGTGGTGGGTGGAAGTCGCATCGGAGCGGCTGGGCCGCCCGACTGACCCGTCTGTGATCGTCCAGCATGTCGGGGGGACGCCGGAGAACGAAGTTCTGACCGACATCGCCGAGCTGAATGACATCCCCTCCCCCGTGAAGGTGTCGAGTAACGGCTATGCGTACGACGGGCCTCCGTATAACGCCGGCTCGACCGATGTTCTGGGCTCGTTTGAGGTCAAGCAGGACGGTGTGTACCGGTTGCGACTGAGCGACCTGTTTGGGGGAACGCGCACCGATCCGCAGAATGTTTACCGACTGATCGTCCGCCAGGCGCAGCCCGACTTCGCTGTTGTCGGCTGGGCGCTGCACATGCAGCTTCGTAACGGGGATCGAAACGCGCTGTCCAAGCCGATCGCGCTGCGCGGTGGAGCGACAATGGCGTTCGAGGTGGTTGTGATCCGCCGTGACGGCTTTGACGGACCGATTGACCTGGTTCTCGAGAACCTGCCGGAGGGGGTGACGGCTACCGGGTTGACCATCCCTGCCGGGAAGGGGCGCGGGATCATGCTGATCACGGCTCGTGAAGATGCTCCGCGGGGCCTGACGAGTGCCACGTTCGTGGCCCAGGCGACGATCAATGGAGAGACGGTGACCCGTCATGGTCGCCTGGCATCGATGGCCTGGCCGGTCACGAATGCATGGGCGGAGATTCCGGCTCCCAGGCTCGTTGCCGACATCCCGGTTTCTGTCGGCGGGGACGAGCAGGCGCCGCTGACCATCGCCCCGGCCGACGATCGCGTGTACGAAGCGAAGGCGGGTGAGTCGCTGACGATTCCGCTGGTGCTCACGCGGCGGAGTGAGTTCTCGGGACCGAGTGTCAACCTGAGGACGTTTGGTGAGGGGTTCGAGTCGAATCCTCGATTCGACATCCCCCTGACGGCCGACACGGCGCAAGCCGTGCTCGATCTGGCGAACCTGAAGACACCGCCGGGTGAGTACACGATTGCTTTCTATGGGCCGGCGGTTGCCCGCTACCAGTACAACACAGCGGCCCTCGCATTTGCCCAGGCTGCGGTCGAGCAGGCGAAGAAGACGCTGGAGGCCGCGACGGCGGAAGCTGCCACGCGTGCCGAGAATACGCAGACCGCATCTGCAGACGAGAAGCCGGCTCTTGAAGAGCGGTTGCAGGAGGCGATGGCCCGTCAGAAAGCGGCGCAGGAGTCACTGGCGGA
>CAZUXX010000372.1:0-4587 GCA_964624215.1 uncultured Planctomycetaceae bacterium | reverse complement strand
CGATGAGCCGACTGCCTCGATGGACGTCACCACGGCCCAGCGGGTCGAATCGCTGGTCGCCGAGTGGATCGACAACGGATCTGACCGCAGCGTGATCTGGGTGACTCATGATACTGCACAGGCGCAACGCGTCGCCGATCGAATCCTGCGGATGGAGGGCGGCCGCATGACGTAGGCCTGCTCGGCAGTTATTCGCGGGCGGCCGTCTATCTGGTGGCAAGCACGCGGGTGGCTACGAGTGTCACCAGAGCGATCAGTGCGATGGCGATGGCGACCCACTGGACCGGTGGTGCGATCAGCCAGGCGGCGAGCATCGACACGAGGAAGACCGGAGTCATCGTTGACCGGAGAAGCCCGGAGCGGCGGGGGTGTGTTCGTGAAAGTGTGTGCCACATCCACATGGCAGCGATGGCAATCACGAGTGCCCAGACAGAGCCGAGGAGAAGGTCCATGGAGCGTTTGGGGCGGAGCGACAGCGTGAGCCGCGGATCGCCGCCGACCTTCAGGAAGGTGCGCGTGGGCTGCGTGTCGGTGAGGTCGACAGCCAGAGACAGGCCGCCGTGCTGCGGCTCGACCGGGATCGCCTCAGAAGCAAATGTGTGAGACTCGGGCATGCCGGGGGGTTGATTGCCGGGAGGATGCGCCGGAGGCATGGCCTGCTGCGCCATTTCCTGCCGGGAGGCGGGCTCGTCTGCAAGCAGCAGCTTCTGGGATTCCAGACGACTGCGGACCGCCTTTCGCTGTGGCATTTCCTCCGCCGAGGAGATTCTGCTTTGGGACTTTTTCGTGTCCGTTTGAGGCGTGGCGAACTGGAGTGCCGAAGAGGAAGCGGCCTGCTCGTTCACGGCGGGCCTCCGATTGTCTCCGGCGATCTGAAACGTGTTACGGTCGACGAAGTCCCGCCCGTCTCCCTGCTGTCCCTCTCGCTCTGTCGGAACGTTCTGCTTCAGATCCTCGATGCGGGAGAGAGTCTTCTCGTAATACTCGAGTTGCTGCTGCGCGAGGTCGCCTGACCCCGCTGTGGTTTCCTTGAGCCTGTGCGCATTCCGGTCGAGTGTCCTGATGTACTTCGATGAGCTGGTCAGGGCGCTGCCGGAGAGCGACAGGAGCTCGCGGGCCTCGAAAAGAACGGATTGCAAGTCGGCATCGCGGGCAGCGGTGATGTCTCCCTCGATCAGGTTGGTCTCGCCGTCGGACTCGACCGGGACAACGCGCAGATCGTCGGAGACAGAGAGGTGCCAGACGGTTTGCTGGACGGGCATCCCCCATTCCGGTGATTCGTCCGGGCCAATGATGTGAGGAGCCGGCAACTCGACAATCGTCCCGTTCCAGCGGCGGCCAAGGGGGACGTCCCCGGGCAGTCGCCCGGCGAGCAGCATGTCGATATCAAACGAGAGATCGCTGGCGGTCGTGGCCGGCAGGGGAACCAGCCAGGCGGATCGACTCCCTACGCTGGTAGTGACAGCCACCGATGGTTCTCCGTCGACCGTGACGGTGAGCAGTCGGGACTCCTCCGGCGGCGCGATGGCGATGAACTGCCGCCCCCGATTGCGCACGCGGCAGGTTGCCTGCGTTCGCCATGTGCCGTCACTGGAGAGGAAGGTGCGGAGTGTGGCCAGCAGAACCGATGCCGAAGCAACAGGCGACTGCCCTGCCCGTTCGATGCGCCATGCGGGTGGCCGCTCGGGATCGAGAACGACGATCTCGAGCGCCTGATTGACCAGATCTTCGCGGAGAGTCAGTGGCAGGCGGGAGCGCGGGACCCGGTGGTGCGTTCTTCCCTCGACGGGCAGAAGCTGATCGAGGTCGGAGAGGTTCACCAGCACGAGGAACCGTTGTTGCACGTCGAGTGGCCGGGCCTCCTCCAGTGGAACTGTGGTTTCGAGGAAGGAGACCCATGCTCCCTGAAGCTGCCGGTCTTCGGGAAGTGGAGACGTGACCGCGGCAGTGATCAGCAGTTGGCCGCTGACGGGGTCGTCGAGGTGCAGCCGCCAGCCGTGGCGACCATCGGGAAGCGGCTTGTATTCCACACGACGGATGCGATCTCCGCTGAACTCGAGAGCGGAGCCGAGCCACCCGGGTGTGGCAAGAGCGAGCTGATCGGTTGCGCCGCCGGAGATCGACCAACGCAGTGTGAAACCGTGGTCGACGGAAGTCTCGCTGAGCACCGCCAGCACGACCGCATCGGCGGACAACTGAACCTGTCGCGGCTGCAACTGGACCTGGAGCGTTGAGGCCTGAGGGTCGGTTGAGCGAAACGCAAGGTCGGGCTGGGCTGGTTTGAGCTGGCGGACCGACGGATGCAGGCTGGCGGGATCTATCGACCTCCAGTCTCCGGTGGCGGGGACGTTGGCTGTCAGGGAGTCGTGGATCCAGAGTGCGGCTTCGGACTCGAGCCGGTCTGCCTGTTGCGGGACGGGAAAGATCACGTCGCGGCTGCCGCTTCCCGCAGCGGGCAATGCTCCGGAGATCGCGACGGAGACTTCTCCTTCCCGCAGCGAGCCCAGGTCGATGCTGAGGACGCGACGATCACCGGCGCTCGCGATGGACCAGTCTTCGACCATCTCGCCCGTCACGGTGTTGAGGACGAAGTCTGTCGGCACGGTGATGGCCAGCCGGTTTCGCGGGACCGACCGCAGGTCGAACGTGAAGTGGCTCGCCATCCGGGACTCGCCCGGTCTGATTTCGGCAGCGTGCCGTGCAATGACCCGGGCCTCCGCCTGTCGCCGCGACAGCGTGACCGGCAGAGTGACGGGGCGGCCCGTGATGACGTACGCGTTTCGCGGGGTCGCAATGGCTTCGTTGGCGATTCCCGCGATGTTTCGTTCTCTCAATCCGACGACGTCGCCCGGCTGGACGAGGAAGTGCGGCTGGGCGGCAAGCACCAGTGTGCCGGCCTCGCGTGTGACCGCGAGAGGTGTCACCTGCGGAATCTCGAACGTGTGCGGAGTCGTGTCGACATCCAGCGGGACGTACAGTTCGACGTTGATTTCGGTCGTATCGTCGACTGCGCGGCGCAGCGCGACCTCCAGCCGGTCTCTGTCGTCGCCCGGCTCAATTGACCAACCGGCGACGTCGTCGCCAGTGAGTTGGCGGATGCGTCCTCCACGGGGAATGAGCAATGGGAGTGAATTGGCGGTCCCCTGGCGTACATCGAGCCGGTAGCGATGTCGCACCGTCAGGCCGGCGTCGGTCACCTCGGCGATCACGGACGAGTCGAGATGAATCAACTGCTCCGCAGCATCGGGTACCATCGAGCGCGGCCGCCAGGCGATCCGGATATCGCCGCCTGCGCTGACGGGAAGAGTGACCGTGTGGGCGCCGTCCGCAGTGGCAATCCGTTCGGTTCCGGTTCCTCCTGCCGTGGAGAACTCAATGTCACTCGTTTGCGGGAGAGTGAACTGCAGGCGAGCGGCGGCAGTCGGTTTGAGCGACATTGAGAACCTGCCGACGGAGGCCGTCGCCTCGGGAGCGGCCAGTCGAAATGTCACTTCGAGAGTCGCCTGTCCCGGCCGAGGGAGGACGACGGAGAGTTCGCCATTCTGGCCGGTGATCACTGTTGCCGGTTCACCGTCGAGGGTGGCTGTGTCTACAGCCACATGACTGATCGGCAGGATCACGGTGGTTGACCGGGTGGTCAGGTTCTCAAGCGCCAAGGTGGCGGTGACGACGACCGCCGGTTGTGATGGTTCCGAGAGATCGAGCGTGGCACCATAGTGCGCCTCGGAGACGAGGGCAGCCACCGGAGGCGGTGTCGCCGGGCTTGCCTTGGGATTCGCGGCCCGCCACAGCTTGAGGTAAAGAGAGCGCGGGATGAGAACGCGACTGGCATCGAGGGGCTGTGCCGGGTCGTCGTACGGGAGGAAGACGTGCGGCTGTGTGAACGGGCCTTCTTTGCGGGTCGGTTGCGGCCCGTCAGCCCACGAAGGCTGTACGGTCGCGATCGACACGATAAGCAGAAAAGCCGCTGTTTTAGCCGGATGGTGGACCGGTTTGCGGACGCAGCAGGGATAGGCGGTGGCGATCGAGCGAGCCAACCAGAGGGCCGTCCCAAGCACGCCTCCCAGAAAGATACCGTCGAGCACCGGGGCCGCTGCCAGCGGGAGAAGTGGAGCAACGACGAGTGGTCCTGCGATCAGCAGCAGGAGGACGAAAGACCGCAGTTTCCATGACCAGCGCCGGATCCACCACAGCCCGAGAACGAGGAAGGCAGCGATTGCTGCTGACCGCAGGAGGGCCTGTTCACGTGAGGTAAACGTGATGTCGAGTTCCGGAAGCGGGGCGGCTCCGGAATAGGTGAACGTACGAGGGACCGTGTCGCCTGGTGGTTCAAGACGGACGGGCAATGACAGGAGGGCGCTGGTTGCGGAAGGGACGCTCTGAACCGCCTGGATGGTCGGCTCTTGTGAATTGCCCTCGGCGAGGGGTCCCGGCGGAGGACTCGGCAGACGATCGTCGTGGGCAAGCTGATCGGCTGGTAGCGGGGGAACCCGTGTTGTCTCCGAGGCTGCATTCGGGCGGGCCTCTTCGGCGGCGGCCAGAGGCTCCCGGGCTGCCAGGGCATCTCCGAACGGATCCGGGTTGCCC
>CAZUXX010000371.1:0-4599 GCA_964624215.1 uncultured Planctomycetaceae bacterium | reverse complement strand
ATCGGGGATTCAATCGTTATCAAAGTGATTGCAACCGGTCGGGGGAAGTGCAAGCTCGGGATCGAGGCCCCCAAGGACGTGCGTGTGTTGCGGGGTGAGAAGAGCCCGCTGGCCCGCAACTTTGCGGCTCCCTCCCGGGAGCGGACTCTGGCGGACAGCGATCCCGCTTTCGTGGTCGTCCACTAGGCGGTTCATGAGATTGGGCGGCAATTGACACGATCCTGTTGAGGTTCACTTGAGAAAAAGGATGTCCGATGAACACAACCCGTACCACATCACTGATGGCCCGAATCACTCTGGGGATCGTCACACTGGCGACCCTGGTGGGAAGCGCCCTGTCGGCCGAGCCGACCCGGGTGGCCATCCGGCCGGAAGTCCTTGAGGGGTGGAATTCTCCCCAGCCCACGGCACCGACGACGGCCCCTTATGACGATTACAGCCGGCCGCTGCCGTCCCTGCGGAACTATGGCCGCGAACTGTTCGGCAACGATTACCGGGTGAGCCCGCAGGCTCCGTCGCAGCCGGCTCCGTGGACTCCGACGCCGCAGCCGTCTCCGTGGACGCCGCAGCCGGTGCCGACGACACCGTCGAGACCGACGACGAACGAGACGGATCTCTCCAGTGAGATCACCGCACGGTACCAGAACGCGGAGATGATCAGCTTCGTGTCGCGGGCGAGTGACAGCCAGGTGGCGTCGCTGTTCGCGGAGATCACCCAGCTTGTGGACAGCCGTCATGTGAAGCCGGTGTCGTACGAAGTGCGGACACGTCGGGCGTTGCAGACTCTGGCAGAGGCGGTGGGGAACCCGGCGTTTCTGCGGGCGGCTGGTGTCAATCCGGACCCGCGTCAGGTGCAGGTTCTGCAGCAGGAGCTGTTGCAGCTTGCTGCGACGAATCAGGCCCGGACGTCGAGTGAAGCGGTCGGTCTGATGCAGTGGGCTTCCGAGCTGGCCAATCAGCGGATCGGCATTCGCCGGTCGGCTGTGGCAGTGGAGTTCGTGAACGGATCGCTCGATGCTCTCGACGAGTACACGGCTCTGGTGCCGTCGTCCAGCGGGATGTCTCCGACGGGTGCGATCGACGGGCTGGAGACCGCCAGTCTCGAAGAGAACATCGTGGGTGTGGGGGTTGAACTGAAGGCACACGAACGGGGTGCCCTGGTGATGGGAACCGTGGATGGCGGCCCGGCTGCCCGGGCCCGGCTGATGCGGGGAGATCTCATCATCGGGATTGACGGACGGAGTGTTTCGGGACAGAGCCTGAGCCAGATTGCGAGCCAGATTTCCGGCCCTGCGGGGAGCGTGGTGACCTTCCGGATCGACCGGAACGGTCAGGAACTGACCAGCTCGATGCGGAGGGAACGGGTTTACGTCAGCAGTGTGGCCGGTGCGAGGATGATCGACAGCAACGTGGGGTACGTTCGACTGAAGCAGTTCTCGGAATCCTCTGCCGAGGACCTGGAGAAGGCGATGTGGTCGCTGTACCAGAACGGGATGACGGCCCTGGTGCTGGACCTCCGCGGGAACCCTGGTGGCCTTCTGAGCGAGGCGATTGAAGTGTCGAATCTGTTCGTGCCGTGCGGCCGGATTGTGGCGACGCGTGGCCGGACCAGTTCGGACAACACGGACGAATCGGCGACGTACGAGAAGACGTGGCGGATCCCGCTGGTGGTGCTCGTGGACGGCGACAGTGCGTCGGCGAGCGAAATTTTCGCGGCGGCGATTCAGGAGAATGAACGTGGCGTGATCGTGGGACGAACGACCTACGGCAAGGGGACTGTGCAGACGCACTTTCCGCTGCGGTCGGTGGCTGGCACTCTGAAGCTGACGACGGCGATGTTCTACTCGCCGCGTGGCCGGGAGATGGCTGGCCAGGGTGTGCGGCCTGACGTCCCGGTGGCGTACAACTCGGTCGACTTCGCGACGGACGTGGAGAACGATGCCGATGTCCGGGCTGCCCGCGGAACGATTCGTCAGGGACTTCCGGCCCAGATGGCAGCGAACTCGGCGACGTGCAAGCCGAAGTACGAACTGTCCAACCTTGGCTTCTAGTTCGAACGACGGGTTTGTGGTGAGACGATTCTGTGACACTCTCCGGGAGGTGATGAGTTTGCCCAAGAACCTTGAGTGAATCCCTGCGGTCACGAGACGACACGCAGTTCACTTCGAGACTGACACCACTGATTTGCCGGCACCCGGTCGTCAAGAAGGCGATCGGGCTGTTTGTTTTCCGGGGCGGAGCAAAATCGTTGTGGCGATGTTCGGGAGAGTTTGTGGTTGAGGGTTGATGCGTCTGATGCTGTCCGGGATCTTCGTGGCGACGTTCCGTTCGACAGACTCAGACGGCTGCTTGCGGTTCTGAGACACGCAACCCTCCACCACCCATTCTTCTGCCTCATGCGAGCCTGGCGACTGCTGCTGGTGAGCATCGCGACGTTGCACCTGGTGCTCGTCGGGTGGATCTCGGTGGTGAAGAGCCCGGTGCTGGATGAGCTGCCGCATCTGGTGGCGGGGATCAGTCACTGGGAGTTCGGTGACTTCTCGCTGTATCGAGTGAATCCACCGCTGGTGCGAATGATCGCTGCGGTCCCGGCGGTTGTTCAGGATGTCGAGGTCAACTGGCGGGGTGACTGGCCTTTGTCTCCGGATGCGCGTCCCGAGTTTCCTCTGGGTCGTCAACTGGGTCGCGATCTGGGATCGCGTGTGTTTCTGACGACAACGGTGGCGCGATGGGCCTGCCTGCCGCTGATGGGGGTGGGGGCGTTCGTCTGCTGGCGGTGGGCGAGCCGGTTGTACGGGAGGAACTCCGGGCTGATCGCCCTGTTGCTGTGGAGTTTTTCTCCGAACCTGCTGGCGTGGGGAGGGACCATCTGTCCCGACGCGGCTGCTGCTGCACTGGGACTGGTGGCAGGATACACGTTCTGGCGGTGGCTGGAGCAGCCGGGTGCTGGCAGTGCCGTGCTGGCCGGCATCGGGCTGACGCTGGCGGTGTGGACGAAATCGACGTGGCTGCTGCTGTTCGGCTTGTGGCCGGCGCTCTGGTGTGGCTGGCGGATTGCCCGACGAGGAGAGGCGGAACCGTGTCCGAGCGTGGCGGGTGTGGCCGGGATTCTGCTGATCGGGCTGTACGGGCTGAACGCCGGCTATGGCTTCGCGGGAACAGGGACCCGGCTGGGAGATTTCGAGTTCATCAGTCAGTCGCTGAGTGGCAGTGATCGCCCCGGAGTGACTGGAAACCGTTTTACGGGGACGCGGCTGCCTGGTGTCCCGGTTCCGCTGCCGGCCGACTTTGTGCAAGGGCTCGATATTCAGCGGGGAGATTTCGAACGGGGGAAGATTTCGTACCTGCGGGGGGAGCAGCAACAGGGTGGCTGGTGGTGGTACTACCTGTATGCAGCGGGGGTGAAAACTCCGCTGGGGACGCTGCTTCTGGGACTCCTGGCGGTGGTGCTCCTGCTTGCTGGCCCACAGGGGGCGGGGCGGTGGCGGCAGGGAGAATGGGTCGTGCTGTTACCGGCGGTGTGTGTGTTTGTGCTGGTCAGTTCGCAGACGGGATTCAACCGGTATCTGCGGTATGTTCTCCCGGCGGTGCCGTTCCTGTTCGTCTGGATTTCCCGGGTCGGAAGTCTGTTCGACCGCACAGAACCGCGACGGGGTCTCTCCGTTGCACGGGTGGCTGTGATGCTCCTGCTGTGCTGGAGTACCGTGAGCAGCCTCCGGGTGTGGCCGCACTCGACGTCGTACTTCAATGAGCTGGCCGGGGGCCCCGCTGGCGGACACCGTCATCTGCTGGATGCGAACATTGACTGGGGACAGGATCTGCTGGAGCTTCGCGAGTGGACGCTGCAGCATCCCGAGGCGCGACCGCTGTACGTTTCGACGTTTGGCTGGGTCGAGCCGGAGCAGGCCGGCATCGATGCCGAACCAGTGCCGCATCTGCTGCTGGACCGGGCGGGCCGGATTGTCGACGGCGCGATCGACGAGGTGTCTCCCGGCTGGTCTGCGGTGAGCGTCAATCATGTGATGGGCTACCGGCATTACGAGAATGAGAAGCCGACCCGGGCATGGTTGGCGGAGTTCCCCTGCGTCGGGAGGGCCGGTTACGGATTCCGGATCTATCATCTGGACCAGGCCGCGATTGATGCGTTCGTCCGGTCGCGCCCCTCTGGGCCGGTCGCGCCATGGCGGTGACTCCCGGAGTTGTCTGGTAACCGCCACACTGGACCGAGATCCTCTTCGTCCCTCTTTCGAACATTGCACTCTCCATGTCCCTGTTCCGTCTGCTGCGTGCGAGCCTGGTCCACTACTGGCGGATGAACCTTGCGGTTCTGCTGGGAGTCGCGGCGGCGGCTGCGGTGATTGGGGGGGCTCTGATTGTGGGGGACTCGGTGCGGGCGAGTCTGGAACAGATGTCGCTGGACCGACTGGGAGAGGTCGACCACGTCCTCAGCACGCCGCGCTTCGTGCGCGAGGAACTGGTCGAGGAGCTAGAGACCGGAGGATTGGCGGTTGCTCCGGCCATCGTCACTCCGACGGCGGTCATTCGTGACTCGGATGAGCAGCATCTGCACTGGCACCGGGCATTCAGAACCTCCCCACG
>CAZUXX010000370.1:0-4606 GCA_964624215.1 uncultured Planctomycetaceae bacterium | reverse complement strand
GCCCAGCAGTGCTTCCAGCTCGCGCAGCGGGTCATCGACCCTCCGCCGCTCACTCTCACCCTCCCGGTGCAGGATGAGCTCGTTCCCGTACGCTTCCACTTCGAGAAACGGCTCACCACCCAGAAAGCTGTACCGCCCGACTTTCTCCCCGCCGACCACACTCTCGAAGAGAAAGGCCGGCCCGCTCCAGCCGCACCGCTGGAACGCCGTGACGGGAGTCAGCGTGTCGCTGAGCAGGCATCGCGAAATCGGGACCAGCCGCCGCTGACTCGCCAGCGTCTGGAATTCCTGTCGATCTGGGGTGATGGGCATAGGGGACAATGGCGGAGGGCTGATTGACGAATCTATAATAAGCGCAACTGGTTACGTCGCAAGCAAGACGCCCGGGGCTGCTTGACACTCAATGGGCCGATTTTAGAATGGGGCGTTGTCGCTCCAGCGTGTGAACGGCGACCCGTCCCGCGGAGAAACTTGATGAAAAAGTGTCGTCGCTGCACCAAGCCCGCCACGCTGCATATCACCGAAATCAAGCACGGTGAAGGCCGGACACTGCATCTGTGCGAAGGGTGCGCGCAGGAATATCTCACCCATGTCGGGGCCGGCGAAGAAATCGACGAAGAAGCCTTCGGCAAGCCCCAGTTGCAACTCGCCGGAGGCACCGAAGAGTCCGAAGGCCCCGCCTGTCCCGATTGCGGAATTACCTTCAAGAAATTCCGCACCCAGGGACGCCTCGGCTGCCCGAAGGATTACGAAATCTTCCGGGACAGGCTCATCCCACTTCTTGAAAGTATCCACGGAGCGTCCCAGCACGTCGGCAAATGCCCGCAGCACAAGCCCGAGGTCAATCGGCGGCACCACGAACTGGTGCGGCTCAAAAGTGAGCTGAAGGCCGCCGTCGAACTCGAGGATTACGAGCAGGCCGCCCATCTTCGTGACCTCATCCGGGGACTGGAATCGGGCGACGTTCAGACATAGGCTTGGATGCAGGAATCACCTGCACCGCGTGTGGCCGCACGTTCTGTTCGGCCGAGGCTCCGATGAGACGGATTTCCTGAACGTGAACCTTGAGTCACTGACACACACGAGCGGCGAGTGGCTGAGGGGGACCGGTCCCGACTCGGACATCGTCATCTCCAGCCGCATTCGGCTCGCCCGCAATCTTGCCGATTTCCCGTTCCCTCCCCGCGCCGACGACGACGTCCGCGAGGAGGTCGAACTCCTGTTGCGCGAGCAGATCCGCAAACTCCCGCTCGGCAACGACTTGCTCTATCTCGACCTCGACGAACTCGGGTCGCTCGATCGCCAGTTCCTGGTCGAACGCCAGTTGATCAGTCGCGAGCACGCCGAAACCCAGGGCACACGCGCCGTCGGAATCGGCCCCCGCGAAACCGTCAGTCTCATGATCAACGAGGAGGACCACCTGCGGATGCAGGTCCTTCGTAGTGGCTTCGCCCTCGACGAGTGCTGGGAAGAAATCAATTCCATTGATGATGCTCTCGAACAGCACGTCGCGTTTGCATTCGACGACCAGTTCGGGTATCTCACCTCCTGTCCGACCAACGTCGGGACCGGCATCCGCGCCAGCGTGATGCTGCATCTGCCGGGCCTGGTGCTGACAAAGGAGATCCAGAAGGTCTTCCACGCCATGCAGAAAATGAGCCTCGCCGTTCGCGGGCTCTATGGCGAGGGAAGCCAGGCCATGGGGGACTTCTACCAGATCTCCAATCAGGCCACTCTCGGGAAAACCGAGAAGCAGGTCATCGAAGGAATTCAGGAGGTTGTCCCGCGGATCCTCGACTACGAACGCCGGGTCAGAACCGCGCTCGTCAAGGAGAACCGCGAGAAACTGCACGATCAGGTCGCCCGTGCGTTCGGGATCCTGCAAAGTGCCCACACGATCACATCGGAGGAAACCATGCACCTGCTCTCGAGCGTGCGCATGGGAATCAATCTGGGACTGGTGGACGGAATCGGGGTCCCCACCGTGAATGAACTCTTCATTCACACTCAGCCTGCCCATCTGCAGAAAATTCGCAACGCTCACCTCGAATCATCCGAGAGAAACGTCGCCCGCGCCGCATACCTGCGGCAGCGACTGGCAAACGGGGGGACGGCCCAGCTGTAGTCCACGCACGACAATGCGTGTCATGTCGCCGGCGGCATCATCCTTCTGGGGGCTAGGTCATCAGTCCGCCTGACGCCGCCACGGTTTCCCGGGAGACGCTCCGGAGCCTCCCGTTCCGCATGTACGCCGCCGGCCTGGTTCGCATTGTCCATCAGCAGTCACTGCTTTCTGACAGGATCCGATGAAGGTGTGTCGGGTCCCACAACGTGTTGTCTGAACTGTCTCGCCGCGTCGGCATGACACGTTCAGACACGATTCACGAAAGGCTTCACGGATGGTTTTTCGCAATGTGCTTCCGGGCGGGGTGCGCGTTCTCGGTCTGCTGGCTCTCGGCGCAACCGCGTCGCTGACCGGCGCCGCAGAGACCGCCTCCCCTCAGGCAACCACGGCTCAAGTCAAGTCCCCCTCCACCAGTGACCTCATCATCCAGCGCACGAATCAGGAACGCGCCCGCTACGGACTCCCGGCTCTCCAGCCCTCGCCCGAACTCGGACGCGCCGCCTACGAGCATGCTCGCAGGATGGCACAGTCCGGACAGTTCAGTCACTATGCCGGCGGAAGCAGTCCGCAGGCACGCGCCTCGTGGCAGGGATACAACGGCGCCGGCGTGACCGAGAACATCGCCTACCAGGGTTCCGGGTTCGCTACCGCAGACCAGGCCGCCGCTGCGTTCATGAACCAGTGGCTCGTCTCCCCCGGCCACCGCAACAACATCTTCAGTCGTCAGGTCAATCAGATCGGTGTGGCCACCATCAATATGAACGGCCGCTACTACGCCGTCCAGATGTTCGGCCACGGCTGGAACCGCGCTCCGCAAACCTCCAGCCGACCCGCCACATCGAACAAGTGATTCTCAGGACGCAGCTTCAAATCCAGGCCCGCAGTTGTTCTGGCAACTGCGGACCTGTTTGCGTTGGACTCTCGGAACACATCCGTTCTCCGAACAGGGCATGCCAGTTGCACAAGCCTCGCCTGCGGCCCACAACCGGAGAAACACCATGCTCGGCTACATCCTGCTCATCATCCTCATCCTGCTCCTTCTCGGAGCCATCCCGGCATGGCCGCACAGCCGCAGTTGGGGCTACGGACCCAGTGGCATCGTGAGCCTTTTGCTCGTGGTCGTCCTGGTGCTCGTCATTATGAAGCTCCTCTGACGCTCACCATCCGGCCGTTGCGATCGAAAGCCATCATCGCCTGATCGCTCGCAGGTCAGTCCGGTCGTTTCGCGTCTTGCCCAACGTGACAACCCGCTCCGTTCGCAAGCGGACAGTCTTCGCGTACAGTCTCCTCTCGCGAGTGGGCCCCCCGACGTTTTCGGGCAAGCTCCCTCGCCGGGCGGCGTACAACGACATGGCAGACAGTTACCTTCTCGACCTGGCGAACGAACGCGACACCGAAGCCCTCGCGGCTGCCCTCGCCCGGCATGTGCCGGCCGGGATCGTCATCGGCCTCGACGGACCACTCGGCGCCGGAAAAACCCGACTGACAAAAGCAATCGTCAACGCCCTCGGGGGTGACGTCGCGGCTGTCCATAGCCCCACCTTCACACTGATTCACGAATACGACACCGACCCGCCCGTCATTCACGTGGACGCCTACCGGCTCGAATCAGCTGAGGAATTCATCGACCTGGGGGGGGACGAACTCCTCGCCTCCGGTGCCGTCGCCATCGTCGAATGGGCCAGCCGACTCGAGCCGGTCCTCCCTCGCAATCGGCTGAATATCTCCATCGAACCAACAGGCGAAACCTCCCGTCGAATCCGCCTGCAACCGGTCGGAGAGAAGGCGACCCGCCTTGCCGCCGCGATGCTGGCCGACCGGCATCAGCAACTGCCCGATTGACGCCAGATCGTCGGGTTCCATTCAGCTCCAGGGCGGCAGGTCAACACCAGGTATTTGGACGGAGACGCTTCACGAGCGTTCCGGTCTACCGGCGACCGCGGTCACCCGATTCGCCGCATCTCCAGCCAGAATTCAAACCTGGCAGCGACTCCCTCGATCGCAAAGCAATTACCGCTCGATCAGCCGCCGCAATACTCCTTCCGTCGCCTGCGTGCCCAGACGCAGCCCGAAATCGGTCAGCTCCCGAAAGTCAATCTGCGGACTCTGAAAGCTGCCGCGGATCGGAATTCGCAATCCGTTCCCCAAAGCAGCCAGAAGTGGCCGACGTTGCGATTCAGGAAGCTGCAGCTCCAGAACAAGATCGAGACTCTCGTCGAGTCCGACCGATCCGCTGCTGACGAACGCAACCTTGCCGATCGACAGCATCAGCCCTTTGTGATGCACGCGGCCACGGTTCATCCAGAACGGGACCTCCTGCTCAGGCATCGAAACCCACTGCCGCCGACGCCCGGCCGAACCGTCCTCTGCCCCGAGGAGCCCGCGCACCGTCCGCATGCGGACGATCAGGTCATTCAGCAAAGGCCCGGCACTCACCTGCCCGCCATGGATCCGCAGTGCCCCGTTGAGCTCGCCCGCGTT
>CAZUXX010000369.1:3554-4612 GCA_964624215.1 uncultured Planctomycetaceae bacterium | reverse complement strand
CGGCAGACCCGCGTGGGACTCAATCTCCGCTCAGGCTCGCGAGATCGCCGGACCCGCTCGGCCCCCTGTCCGGTCGACGAAGACCGCCGCACCAGCACGGTCGATCGCCGCGGGACTCCCAGCTACGGAAGACATTTCACACTCTACAAGTTCCGCACGATGCGGGTCGATGCCGAGAAAAACGGTGCCCAGTTTGCAGTGAAGGGAGACCCGCGCGTCACTCCCATCGGCCGGTTTCTGCGAAGAACACGCATCGACGAATTGCCGCAACTGATCAACGTCATTCGTGGGGAAATGTCGCTGGTCGGGCCGCGCCCGGAGCGGCCGGAATTTATCTGCCAGCTTTCGGAAGAGATCCCGGGTTATCTTGACAGATTAGGACTGCAGCCCGGGCTCACCGGCGTCGCCCAGATCGTCAACGGTTATGACAATGACTTGACGAGCTTTCGCCGGAAGGTCGCCTTTGATCAGCTCTATCTTCAGAACTGCTCACTGAGGAATGACCTCAGGATTCTGCTTCGCACCATTCGCGTCGTGCTGACCGGGAGCGGGGCGCTGTAATCCCGGTGTCACCACTCTGTAGAAGTGATTGTCTGACCGAAGTGATCGTCTAACCACTGCCAATCTAGCTCTCCGAGAATCGATGTAGCGAACGGGTGTGATTCTGGTCACAATCTGGCCATCGGGTGAAAGCATGGTCTTCCGGTGCGCGTCCGATGGTGCCGACACAATGCCCCCTCCCCCCAGCTCACGACCGGTGGTGGTGCGTCGTTTCGTTTCTCGCTGCACCAGTTATCCTTCTTCCCCTCGGCTGCCCCGGGGAGTTTATCAACGCCGGGACCTCCCCGTCCCCGCGCATCGCCGGTTGCGCTTTGGCCGGCGTTCTGCCGATCGCGGTGCTGATCTTCTGCAATCGGAGACTGCTGCAGGGCACCCCCCGAGGTCGCCGCGTCGCCGCGCTGGCCGTGGCGATCCTCGGTCTGTGGTGTGTCGACATCCACTACAGCAATGTCGATCTGGGGCGGTACTTTCAGGACGGTTACATCGACAACCTCGAC
>CAZUXX010000369.1:0-3544 GCA_964624215.1 uncultured Planctomycetaceae bacterium | reverse complement strand
AGCGAGCACTCCACCTCGACCCGGCCGTTCTTCCGCATAGCTATCGAATCCTCCCCGACTGCCTGGTCGCCTGGCTTCGCTTGTTGACCGGAAACTATCTTGCCGCGGCGACGGTCCTGCGGCTGACCTGCTATTGGCTGACCCTGTCGCTGGTTTACCGGCTCGCCCGGACCTGGTTTGACGAAGCAACCGGAATCCTCGCGCTGCTGCTGCTGGGCTTCGTTTATGTTCCGAGCATCCGCTATTACGCCGGACAGCTCACCGATCCTGTCTCACATCTCTCGTTCGTCCTGAGCTTCTGGTTTCTCCTAACTGGACGACTCTGGTTATTCGTGCCGACGATCGTCTTTGGAGTTCTGGCGAAGGAGAGCCTGCTGGTGATGCCCGTCTACGCAGCGTGGGAGCATCGACGACAATTGAGGCTGTCGCTGGCCTGGGCGATACCGGGAGCCTTGGGGGCGATCGTTGCTTTCGCCATTCGGGCCAGCGTCGTCGATCGTGCCGAGTTTGCGAACATCAGCGGGGTCCCGTCCGACTTCTTTCAATCCAATATCGGGACCGTCTGGCACTGGAGTCGGCAGACCTGGCAGACGCTCGGCTGGCCGTGGCTGGCAACCATTCTCAGACGTCGCGAACAGCCTCCGCTGCTTCTGGGACTCGCACTGTTTCTGACAGTCTGTCTGTGGCTTGCGAATCTGTTCTTCAGCCACCTGATGGAGGCCCGCAACTTTGTTCCGGCCGCAATTCCGCTCGTCATCATGGCTGCCAACTCTCTGCGGCAGTCCTTGCGCTCAGAAGAAGCGCTCCTGCCCCCGCACAATGACGAATCGGTTCCCGTGGCGACGTCGCTCCGTCGTGATTTTCAAAGCAACCGTTAATCTGCAACGATGACGGCACACCTTTGATTCACAACGAGCGAGCCATTCCATGTCGGTGTATCTGGGAATCGATATCGGCACGTCGGGAACGAAAACTCTGGCAGTGCGCGAGGACGGGCAGATTCTGGCGTCGGCGACCGAGACATATCCCCTCTCGACTCCGCGTCCCGGATGGTCAGAGCAACAGCCCGAAGACTGGTGGCGTGGCACGATCAACAGCGTCCACGAAGTGATCAAGGCAGGCCGCGTCTCACCCCGGGACGTCAAGGGGATCGGCCTGTCAGGTCAGATGCACGGCTCGGTCTTTCTCAACAAAAGGCACGAGGTGATTCGTCCCGCCTTGCTCTGGAATGACCAGCGAACCAGCTGCGAATGCGAGGAAATCGAGACCAGGGCCGGTGGACGAGCGAGTCTGATCCGGATGGTCGCCAACCCCGCACTCACCGGTTTTACGGCTCCCAAAATCCTCTGGCTGCGGAATCACGAGCCACGCAATTACGCCCGCTGCGTCCAGGTCCTGTTGCCGAAAGACTACATCCGCTTTCGCCTCACCGGCGAGTTCGCCACCGAGGTCAGCGATGCCTCGGGCACGTTGTTGCTCGACGTCAAGAAACGCAACTGGTCGACGAAACTGCTGTCGCTGCTGGAGATCGATCGCGGGTTGCTCCCCCGGGTCTACGAATCAGTCGAGGTGAGTGGTCAACTCAGTGCGTCGGCAGCCGAAGCCCTGGGGCTGCCCGCCGGAGTTCCTGTTGTCGGCGGAGGCGGTGATCAGGCGGCCGGTGCCATCGGCAACGGAATCGTCAAATCCGGGATCATCTCCGCCACCATGGGAACGAGCGGTGTCGTCTTCGCACACAGTGATGAGGTCCAGATCGATCCCCAGGGACGGGTGCATACCTTCTGCCATGCCGTTCCCGGCAAGTGGCATGTGATGGGGTGCGTACTCTCCGCGGGGGGCTCGCTCCAGTGGTACCGCGACCAGTTGGCGCAGCTCGAGTGCGACGAAGCCCGGCGCCGCAAGATCGACCCGTATCAGGTGCTGACGGAGCAGGCAGCCGAAGCGCCGGCCGGCTCGGAGGGGCTCTTCTTCCTGCCGTATCTGACCGGTGAACGAACTCCACATGCCGATCCGCACGCGCGTGGAGCATGGATCGGTCTGAGTGTGAGGCACGGTCGCCCCCACCTGGTCCGCAGCGTCATGGAAGGGGTCACCTACGCCATGCGGGACTGCCTGGAAATCATCCGCGACATGGAGGTTCCGGTAAAGCAGATCAGACTCTCCGGAGGAGGGGCCCGCAGTGAATTCTGGCGTCAGTTACAGGCCGACATTTACGGACAGAAGGTCGTCACGATCAACGCCGAGGAAGGTCCGGCGTTCGGGGTCGCCCTGCTGGCGGCCGCCGGGACCGGCGCGTACAAGAGTGTGGTCGAAGCCTGTCAGGCGACAATTCGCACCGTCAGCGAGACGAAACCGCGGCCGGCAGCCCGGAAATCCTACAACGTCGCCTACCCCCATTACCGTGCCCTGTACCAGTCGCTGAAGGGGAACTTTCGCGACCACTCGGCACTGGTCGGCGAATGACGCAACGCACCCCGCCCGGCAACTCCCCACGGCCCAGGCGGCGTCATGCCTTCCCGACACGCTGGCCATCCGTCCGCTCGAACACCAGCGGGTGATCGCTGGTCGGACTGGTCACGCGCAGGCTGACCTTCCCGTCCATCACATCCGCGAGCAGGTCGCCACACACCTCTTCACGCCACCCCTGCATCAACCGCGGCCGCTCACCGCGCTGCCGCCGGAAGACGTGCCAGTGCACCAGTTCGTGCAGGTCCGACGCCGTCCCGACCAGACCCGTCGAAATGGAGAGTTCGGCACAGCGATTTGCCAGCGCAATCCCCAGGAGTTTGGTGAGCGCCTCGGTATCGGGGAGCGAGCGTTGCCGTTCGCCTCGGTTGGGAAGCTCTTCCTCCGGGAGGGCGCGACCCGTCTCGACCGCCTGCAACAACTGCTCTGCAAGCCGCCGGTAGTCCCGCCGTTCCATCCCCCGGATCTGGAGAATCTCGTCGACCGAGGTGGGCATCAGCCGCGCGATTCCCAGCAGCAGATCGTCGCGAATCACAGTCCGTGGTGGACGGTCACGCCGCTCGGCCTCCAGCTCGCGGCAGGCATGCAGTTCCCGCAGCACGGCTGCTTCGCGCGGCGACAGGCGCATCGCACCCGGAATGCGGGTCCAGTCGCCACGACGCGGTTCATTGGCGAGCTGGGTCACGTACCGCTCGCATTCTGCAGTCACCCAGTTGTCGCGTCCGAGCTTCCGCAGATTCTCCTGCTGTCGCCGCCAGATCGGGATCAGATACTGGACATCCTCGATCGCATAGCTGATCTGGTCGGTAGAAAGCGGCCGTCGCGACCAGTCGCTGCGCGTGTGTTTGCCATGCACTTTCCGATCGAGAACCCGCTGAACCAGTGCCGAATATCCGAGCGGATAGCCGCGGCTGATCAGTCCTTCGGCAATCTGGACATCGATCAGCGACTGCGGAGGTCGATCGCAGCCGAATAGGCAAAAGCGGATTTCCTCGCGCCCCCCGTGGACAATCAACGTCACGTCCGGGTTGGTCATGATGTCCCACCAGCGATCGAGCGGGCCGACCCGGAAGGGATC
>CAZUXX010000368.1:0-4625 GCA_964624215.1 uncultured Planctomycetaceae bacterium | reverse complement strand
GTCGAATCACGCGGAGCAGTTCGTCGGGTTCGTATGGCTTGGTGATATAGGCGTCGGCGCCGACGCGGCGAGCGAGATCGCGTGCGTCGTCGAGTTCGATCGCTGAAAGAACGACGATGGGGATGGCGTCGTTGGCCTGCTTCATCCGTTCGCAGACTTCGAACCCCGACACGTCGTTGGGAAGGATCAAGTCGAGCAGCACGAGGTCCGGCTCGCGCATGCGGAAGGCCGAATGAGCCTGCCCCGCGTCCCGAACCACCTGCGCTTCTATCCGGTTCTCGGCGAGCAGCGATTTCAGGAACTCGGCTTCGTCCCGATCGTCCTCGACAATCAGGACATGGTTGACGATCGCCGGGGTGAGGTCCGCAGGCATCGGTGGGATTCAGGCGGGAAGAAGGAGGGGCCTCCGGATCGAATGTACCGGGTCGTACAGAGCGGTGGCAATGCGCGACCGGTTTCCGCAGCAATCCGAGGGGAGCCGGTGTCTGGCCGTCGTTGCATCGACAGGTGCGGGGGAAGACCGAACTTTCGACGAGAGTGCACGAGCTTCGACGGTCGATCGGACGCGGGCCGGCGGGAAGTTCGATGGAATCGCCAGGTGGCCCGAGGCCGGGTGAAGGAGAGTTCGTCGAGATCAGAGGATGAGGAGAGTTACGCAGAAAGAGGGGATTGAAAACGCGAAGTGGCGCGTTACGGTCGAACCAGCCATCAGTCGACGCTGATCGGTTCGGGCATTCGCCAGGGGTTTCAAAGTACGAGCCCAGCGTCGTGAGCGTACCTGTCAGAAGCAGCGCAGTCTGTTCCCTTCTCCTTTCTCTTCGAGGGTTTCGACATGTCATGCGTTCGCAGTCGCACTCGTGGCTTCACACTCATCGAACTTCTGGTGGTGATCGCAATTATTGCGATCCTGGTGGCTCTGTTGCTCCCTGCGGTTCAGCAGGTGCGCGAAGCGGCCCGAAAGTCGCAATGCCAGGATCACCTGCACAATATCGGGGTCGCCCTGCACGACTACGAGGGATCATTCAAGGTGTTCCCCAACGACACGTGGACCTATTTCCCGGACCCGACTGATCGCTCGACGGGACGGGCCCGCAACCATAGCTGGATGGCCCACCTGTTGCCGTTTATCGAGCAGAAGCCGCTGTACGACAGCATCAACTTCAGCGAGAGCCTCTATCCGCAGGTGAACTCGGACGGACGCCGGATCGTGTCGATTCCGATCGACTTGTACATGTGCCCGTCGGATGAGTTTGTGGAACCCTCGACCCGATGGGAAACGGCGACAACGAACTACGCCGGCACGCAGGGATTCGACTGGTGGCAGCGGAAAGGGCAGGTCCACGAAGGGGCTTTTGGTCTGATGTCGACGGTGGGAATCAAGAACATCAAGGACGGGACGAGCAACACGATTCTGGTGGGCGAAGTCGCCGCGAACGGGCACAAGCAGGGTGGTCGCCGCTGTGGCGGTGGACGTGTGCGGAACGGAGGGGCGGAGGCCGTCTACAGGATGTGGGCCCTGTCACACACGCATATGCATGTCCAGAAGGCCGCGGGCTACGAGCTGAAGATGCCGGATGATCAGCCTGCGGACAGCGCGCCCAATGGCGGAGAGTTCTGGATTCGCGGTCCGCACACATGGGGTCCCATTTACATCGCGGCCCACTGCATCAACTCGGAGTGGCCGGGGCCGGGGAGTGTGCATTCCGGCGGCGCCCAGTTTCTGATGGGAGATGCCCAGGTCCGGTTCTTCAGTGAGAACATCGACTACCACGGCGACCACAACCAGTCGGCCGGTGCTCCCAGTCTGTGGATGTCGCTGAACACCATCAACGGTCTGAATTACGACTCGGTCGGTGTTCCGTAAGCGCCGGTGCCGGTGAACGGTGTCTTGTTCGGGGACCCGTCGGTCTGCGCCGAGGGTGTCTTGCGGGTCGGGGTTCGTCCCGTCCCGGATGTTCTTCCAGTCCCTTGTCTGCGGTGAATCCATCCATGATGCGCCTGAGTTTTCTATTCGCCTTACTGTCGCTGGTGGGAGTGTCGGGTTGTGGTGGTGGCGGTGATACCGGACCGCGACTGGAAACCGTGCCGGTCGCTGGCACGGTCACACTCGATGGAAATGCTTTCGGTCCGGGCACCATTGAACTGGTCCCCGCGGAGGGGGAGGGTGGCAAGACCCGGGTCGCCACGGGATCGGTGAACGAGCAGGGAAGCTTTCGGCTGGGGAGCTATGAGGCAGCCGATGGTGCGGTCCCGGGGGTGTATGTCGTTCGCGTGACGAAAGACACCACGACCGATCCGTCCGCACTGACGGCGACCGAGGTGGAGTCATTCGAGGTGACGATCCCGGCCGAGGGGGCCGACGATCTGAAGATCGACCTGATCTCGGCCAGCGCTCCGGGGGCAGGATCGCTTCTCAACCCCAAGCTGAATACAGGCCCCGACACGACCTCGATTCCGGCCACCCTGTAGATCAGGTCCCGTGCGACTGCGTCGGCTTCGGGTCGACCAGAGGCGACACGGGACGCAACACCAGTCCCGGGACTTCAGGCAGCCAGTTCGCGGGGGGCGGCGTCCGGGACGGGCGTCTCACCCCTTGCGGCTGCGTGAGCGGCGCAGCGGGCCGCGCGGAATCTCCTCGGCCGGCTCGTCTTCCTGCACCGATGAGGGCGTCGATGGTGCCGGAACGGAAGAGGACTCGAGGGCGCGGCTGACAGACTCGAGCAGCTGTTCCATGGGGAACGGCTTGCGGAGGTAGTCCACCACGCCGAGCATCTCGGCGTAGGCCTTGTGTCGGCCTCCCTCGTTGGCGGTGATCATGATCACCGCCGGCTTGGTTTCGAGGCCGTTGATGAAGTCGAGGATGGGAAAGCCTCCCATCCGGGGCATCATCATGTCGGTGATGACGACCTGCGGGGACTCCTGCTGGATCAGCTTTTGTCCCTCGATGCCGTTGGGAGCCGTGAGCACTTCGTAACCCGCCCCCCGAAGGACGCCACTGAGCGTCTCGGAAATCTCGCGGTCATCTTCAATCAGCAGGATCCGTTGCATCCCCGACATTCTGTATCCAGGGGGTTTCGTGCGGCTGGTTCGAACGCTTTTGCGACAGTTTCGGACGGGAAGCCGGTGAGAGGGACGTTTCCGTTCCGTGCGATGGATGCGGTCAGTACGACAACCGACCGACGGTCATTTCTGGGGGGGACGAGGCAGGGATCTGGCCTGCGATCAAGCCCATCGTAGGCACCGGCCCGTCCCTGCTCAAGAAGCCCTCCGTGCATTCTCGATGAACTTTTCGACGAGGGCGAGGTCCTTGACCCCGGGTTCTGACTCGACTCCGCCAGCGACGTCGACGCCGAAGGGACTGCAGGTGGCAATCGCTGCGCCGACGTTGTCGGGAGTCAGTCCTCCCGCCAGCACGAGGGGAGGGTGCTCCCGGTTCCATTCCTCGCAGATGCGGTCCCAGGCGACAGTTTTCCCTGTGCCACCGTAGCGTCCTGGCACATAAGCATCGATCAGACAGGCGAACAGGTTCACGTCCAGCTCGCGCAGCCGGTCGAGCTCCTGTGCAATCGGTTTGATTCCGGCGTCGTCCATGCGAAACGCACGGATCAGTCGAAAATCACCCAGAGCGTGGAGCAGTTCGGGAGGCTCATCACCGTGCAACTGGATGATCGACAGACCTGCCTGCTGGGCGGTCTGCCGGATTTCTTCGGCTTCGGCATTGACGAACACGCCAACGGGAGCGACCTCTTCGGGCAGGGCCTTCACGATCTCCGCAGCTGCGGCGGCATCGACCCGCCTGGGGGATGCGGAGAAGAAGTTGAGTCCGATGGCATCCGGGCCGAGTGCGGCGACGTCACGAGCGGTCCGGACATCCCGTACGCCACAAATCTTGATCCACATGCAGGGCCTGCCGGGGAGAGGTTCCAGGTTGGCATCACGGCCCCCATTCTAGCCTCTGCCGTGCGCGTGAGCAGGCGTCGACGCGCGCGATTCGCCTTGGGGGTGTTACCGGTGTGTGCGAGCTTCGCGGGAGATTGCGGAGGGATCTCTGTCGAGGAACGTTCGGCACCAGTGTTCGAAGCAGAGCAGGTTCCAGAGACGGTACGAGTGATCCCACGCTCCACGGGTGTGTTCGTCAATCAGTCGCTGGACGACCCGCGGGTTGAAGAGGCCACGGTTGCGGGCGGTCTCATCCAGCAGGCTGCCTCTGAGCAGATCCTGGAGCTCGTTGCGGAACCAGACATTGATAGGGACGCCGAAGCCCATCTTGCGCCGGGTCTGAATCGAAGCAGGGAGCAGATCCCGGAAGGTTTCGATGAGAATCCGTTTCCCCTGGGTGGCGGACTGTTTCAGCCGGAGAGGCATCCGCGCGGCGAGTTCCGCCACCCGATGGTCGAGGAACGGGCTGCGGGCCTCGAGACTGGCAGCCATGCTGGCGATATCCACCTTCGTGAGGATGTCGCAGGGCAGGTAGGTGTGCAGGTCGGCACAGGTCGTGCGGGTCACGATGTCGCGGTCCGGTGCCTTGTCGAATGCCTCCAGCAAAGGGCCGGCGGAATCGAAGTCGCCCAGAGAGTCACGAAAGTCGGCGGTGTACAACTCGTGCCGCAGTTCGTCGTCGATGC
>CAZUXX010000367.1:0-4636 GCA_964624215.1 uncultured Planctomycetaceae bacterium | reverse complement strand
TTCGCCTGCACGCCCATCGCCGCCGGCAGACCGAAACCCATCGTGCCCAGGCCGCTCGACGAGAGCCAGTGCCGGGGAGAGCGAAACTTGTAGTACTGCGCCGCAAACATCTGGTGCTGGCCGACACCCACCGCCACGTAAGGGTCGCGGTCGATCGTCTGTCGCCACAGCTCCTCGATTGCGTATTGCGGAAGAATGTGGTCGTCCCGCTCCTTGTACCGCATCGGGAAACGCGTCCGCCAGTCGTCGATCTGCTTCCACCAGTCAGCCAGGTCCGGACGGTCCTCCGCCGTGAAGGCCGCATTCAGCTTCGTCAGAAATTGCCGCACGTCCGCAACAATCGGAATGTGCGCTTCCTTGTTCTTGTGAATCTCCGAGGCGTCGATGTCGCAGTGGATGACGATGCCGTGCTTCGCGAATTCATCGATCTTGCCAGTCACTCGGTCGTCAAACCGCACGCCCAGCGCGATCAGCAAGTCCGCCTCGTTAACGGCGTAGTTCGCATACACCGTCCCGTGCATCCCCAGCATCTCCAGAAACTGCGGATCATCACCCGGAAACGCCCCCAGTCCCATCACCGTCGAGGTCACCGGGATCCCCGACGCCTTGGCAAACGCCAGCAGCTCTTCCGAAGCCCGCGAATTGATGACGCCACCACCGATGTACAGGATCGGCTTCTTCGACCGGCGAATCTGCGCGATCACCTGCTGGATCTGCTTGTCCGAAACGTCCGGAGTCCGCACCTGGTACCCGGGCAGTTTGAACGGCGGATCAAAATCAATCTCCCCTTCCAGATTCGACAACTGGATGTTCTTCGGGAAATCGATCAGCACCGGGCCCGGCCGGCCCGTGCGTGCAATGTGATACGCCTCTTTCACAATCCGCGGAATCGCACGGAGCGTCCGCTGCACCGACTCATGGTCGTTCGGATCGTCCGCCGTGATCAGGTAATGATGCTTGGTGATCTGCTGACACGCCGCAACGATCGGCGTCTCCTGGAACGCATCCGAGCCAATCACCTGCTGCGGAACCTGACCCGTAATCGCAATCATCGGGACGCTGTCGAGCTTCGCATCCGCCAGCGTTGTCACCAGGTTCGTCGCACCCGGCCCGCTCGTCGCCATGCACAGCCCGACTTCATCCGACGTCCGCGAGACCCCCTGGGCCGCGAATCCTCCCCCCTGCTCATGCCGCGGAAGAATCGTCCGGATCTTGTCCCGATACTTCCGCAACGACTGGTGCAAGGGCATGCTGGCCCCACCAGGATAGGCGAACATCAGGCTCGCCCCCTGACGGATCAGCGCCTCGATCAGAATGTCGGCTCCATTCAGGACCGTCGTTTGCTGCTGGGTTGCTGTTGCCACGGGATATCAACTCGTCAAACAGTTCAGTTCAAAAGCCCGAGCGCCAGGTAAGCCGCGTGAATGTCCGGCAGAGCGGCAGCGGCAACCTCCCCGGCGACTACCAACCGGTTGTCTGGCCAAGGACAATGCCAACGGGAACGAGGTTCGCCTGATGATACCGGGGACAGCGCAGACCTGTCCCCCGTTTTCGCGCCAATTGCGATACTCTACCCGATCGCCCACGGCCTGACGACGGTCTATTCCTCCCATTCGGCGAATTCCCTCTTCCGACAGGTCCCGTTCGCCCGCACCGGAACCGAAAAGGGGCCCGAGGACCTCCCCAACCTCTCGACGTCGCATCCGGGCTGGCGATCTCTCTCCCGCATCAGGCAACGCGACTGGACAACCAGCTGCCTCCTGAGGCAGACTTCCCCGCAAGGCCCGCTCATCCGGTTCTGCGGGCTCCCTCAACGAAAACACCGCTCTCAGCAAGACGCATCGGAATGAACGAGCCAGCACAGGAAGGAATCGACCAGCCCGTTCGTGAACTCACACCCGATCAGCGCCGGGTGCTCGGGGTCCTCGTCGAAAAGGGACTCACGACTCCCGAGTACTACCCCCTGACGCTCAAGGCCCTCGCCACCGGCTGCTCCCAGAAAAGTAATCGCGACCCGGTCCGCAATTACTCGGAAGACGACGTTGAAGACGCCGTTCGGGAGCTGCAGGCCCTGGGACTCGTCACCGAAGTTCACACCGACGGAGGCCGGGCCGCACGCTATCGCCACCTCGTTCGCAAACGCTTCGAGTGGACCGAACCGCAGATCGCGATTATCACCGAACTCTGGCTCCGGGGACGTCAGCAGTTGGGCGAACTCCGCTCGCGTGCCAGCCGCATGGTCCCCATCGAATCCCTCGAGGAACTTCGGGAGGCCCTCCAGGGACTCCTCGCCGAGTCCGCCATCCGTGCCAGCGGACCCCTCGATCGCCGCGGGGTCGAGGTCGACCACAATTTCTACCCCGCCTCAGAACGTGTCGCCGACTGGTCGGCCGTCCCCGGGACCGACGCCCCATCGCCCGCTCCCGCCGGATCCGCTCCGTCGGGAGATTCCGCATCGCTGCTGCAGCGGGTCTCCGAACTGGAGCGACAGGTCATCGAACTGACGGAGAGGCTCGATCGGCTCGAACGCGCTGGCAACAGCGGCGACTGACCCGCACCCGCTCCTCTCCGCAGGGTTCCCAAAACCGCATCTGTTCACGCCGGTTGCCTGGTCCTCCTCATCCGCGTGTGTGTCGCGATCACCAGTCGACAGTGGCACTCGCCGAGAAAAACGACTGGACCTCGCCTCCCCCGGCGCATGCTGAAGTGGGCATGCTGAACAAGGCACTCGCCGCCAGCCAAAGCTTCGGATCCGGTCGGTGAGCACGCCTCGTGCGATCTTCCCCAGCTTCGCCCGCTTACGAAATCGAAACGTCTGGACGGAGTCGACAAATCCCCCCTACAATCGGGCATTCATCGACAGAATTTGCGTAAGACTGGTCCGTTATCGGGCCAGAAACCCGGCTGTTTTGTCGAAATTTTCGGTTGTCTGGAGCGTCGACAGCAGATGCAAAGCGCCGCTCGCGGAATCATCCCGCAGCAGCGCAGGCAATGGGGCCTCCCTATGTCGCAACCACAATCCTGGACAGGATCTGGCAACCAGATTACGAGGTTACTGATGAGAGTCCTTGTCCGAAGGCTGACCCTGCTGTGTGCAGCGACTGCGGTCCTCCTGCCGGCCGTGTCGAGCCCTGCCGAGGAACTCAACTGGGCTGAGAAAATGTTCTCCGAACTCGAGCACGATTTCGGAGTCGTCGCCCGTGGTGCCGACGTACGACACCGCATCTATCTCAAGAACCTCTACGAAGAAACGGTCACCATCGCCGGCGTCAGCACCACCTGTGGCTGCACCGCCGCCGAACCCTCCCGGACCGTCCTCCACACGAACGAGACCGCCTACATCGAAATCGTAATGGACACCAAAAAGTTCATGCGAAAGAAGGACTCCAACGTCGATGTGCGGCTCACCTTCAACGATGTCAACACTCAGACCGTCCGCATCCCGATTCACGCCTACATCCGCTCGGATGTCGTCATCCAGCCCGGAAGGGCCGACTTCGGCAACGTCTCGCTCGGCGAAGCGGCCGACACCCTCCTGAAAATCGACTACGCCGGACGCCCCGACTGGCACATCAAGGAAGTCCGTTCGAACCGCGAATACCTGCGGGCCGTCGCCCGCGAGACCGGTCGCGCCGACGGACGCGTGACCTACGACCTCACCGTCCAACTCGCCTCCAACACTCCTGCCGGATTGCTTAACGAACAACTGGTGATTGTCACCGACGACGCCAGCAATCCCTACATCCCCCTGCTCGCAACCGCAACGATCGAACCGGATATCGTCGTCGCCACACCCAACGTCGCCCTCGGTGACCTCAAGCCCGGAGTCGAGAAAACCGTGCGGGTCATCGTTCGCGGTCGCAAACCCTTCGCAATCGACAACATCGAATGCGAATCAAATCTGGAATGCTTCAAGGTCAAGCTGTCACACGACGAGAAAACAGTCCACATCCTCCCTCTCACCGTGACGCCACCTGCCGGAATCGGCGAACTCTCCGAACAGTTCACTGTCCACATTGCCGGCCGCAGCCAACCCGTGACCTTCCGCGCGACCGGCCGCGTGAACTGATTCCCCTTCGCCTGTGTCCCCGCCAGCTCATCGCTCGTCATTGACGGGCCATGAGCTGTCTTCTGTTTGAGATCCCCTGATGTCGACTGCACCCGTCACCGTCCCCGACTTCGTTGCCGCGAAGGCCAGCAGCCGCAAACTCGCGGTCCTGACCGCCTACGACTACCCCTCCGCACGATTGTATGACGAGGCCGGCATCGACTGCCTCCTGGTCGGTGACTCGCTCGGGATGGTCGTCCAGGGACGCGAAAGCACGCTTCCCGTCACCCTCGACCAGATGATCTATCACGGCGAGATGGTCGCCCGGGCGGCCAACCGCAGTCTCGTCGTCGTCGACCTGCCGTTCATGTCTTACCAGATCGGCCCGCGACAGGCTTTGAAAAGTGCCGGCCGGGTCCTCAAGGAGACCGGTGCCGCTGCGGTGAAGATCGAGGGAGGACGCACCCAGGCCAGAACCATCGAACGACTCGTCGCGGCAGACATCCCTGTGATGGCTCACATCGGAATGCGACCGCAGTCGGTCCGCACACTGGGCAAAATGTCCAAAGTGCAGCGCGACGCCGAAGC
>CAZUXX010000366.1:0-4650 GCA_964624215.1 uncultured Planctomycetaceae bacterium | reverse complement strand
TCATCCAGTGGCTCGGTGGAACACGAAAAAAAAAGCCCCAACCCGGGAAATCCCGCCGCGGCCAATCAAAACGGGACGCCGACCAAACAGGCACTGGCACCTCCTCCGGCCGCACAGGCGGCAAGAAACGCTCGGCCGCAAAACAGAATCGAACACGCAAGAAACCATCACCCGGCAGCAAGAAGGGTCGCCGGCCGTCCGGTCAGTGAGAAGCGGCACTCCGGCCAGCCGCCGTCCGGCGCGTCCGGCTCCCTCGTCCCGCGACTTTCCACCCATTAGCATGCTCTGACACGTTGAGATAGTCGCCACGAGGTCTCGCCATGAGTGACGTCCCGGAATCGGTCACCGACTCGGCCCGCGAAAAGGAAGCTCAGGCCATCCGTGGCCTCGCCAACGCCTACACGCGGATGCGCACCGAAATCGGCAAGGTCATCATCGGGCAGACCGACGTCGTCGACCAGTTGCTGATCTCCCTGTTCAGCCGCGGGCATTGCCTGCTCGTCGGTGTCCCCGGACTGGCGAAAACCCTGCTCGTCAGCACGATCGCCAGCATCCTGCAACTCTCCTTCCGCAGGATCCAGTTCACACCCGACCTGATGCCCTCCGACATCACCGGCACCGACGTCCTGCAGGACGATCCCGAAACCGGTCGGCGACAGTTCCAGTTCATGCAGGGCCCCCTGTTCACCCACGTCCTGCTCGCCGACGAAATCAACAGAACTCCCCCCAAGACCCAGGCGGCGCTCCTCGAAGCCATGCAGGAGCGGCATGTTACCGTCGGCTCGAACACCTATCGCCTCCCGTCCCCCTTCTTCGTCCTCGCAACACAGAATCCGATCGAACAGGAAGGAACCTACCCCCTCCCCGAAGCACAACTTGACCGCTTCATGTTCAACATCACCGTCCGCTATCCCACCCCCGCCGAAGAACTGCGGATCCTCAAACAGACGACCGGAGAAGACCAGCCCAGGCTCGAGCCCGCCTTGACCGGAGAGCAGATCCTCGCCCTGCAGGAGGTCGTTCGCAAAGGCCCCGTCGCCGAACACGTCTATGTCTACGCCCGCGACCTGGTCCGGGCGACCCGCCCCGACGAGGAAGAATCCCCCGACTTCATCAAAAAGTACATCTCCTGGGGAGCCGGTCCCCGCGCCGGACAGTACCTGATCATCGGAGCCAAGGCCCGGGCCATCCTCGAAGGCCGCTTCCATGTCAGTACCGAAGACGTGCAGGCCGTCGCTCACCCCGTCCTGCGACACCGCATCGTCACCACCTTCCAGGCCAACAGCGAAGGCATCTCTCCCGACGACGTCATCGATCGCCTGCTCAAGGCCGTTCCGGTCGAACTCAAGGAACGCGGCCGCAAGCTCGCACAGGTCTAGCGGAACCCTGCCATGATGTCGTTTCGCTGTGATGCCTGTCACATTGAACTCGTGCAGGGAGACATCACAACGCAGGAGGTCGATGCGATTGTCAATGCGGCAAACGCCGCACTCGTGGTCGGAGGCGGCGTCGATGGCGCGATCCACCGTGCTGGCGGCCCCACGCTGTTCCAGCAACTGCGCGAATCGTACCCCGACGGTTGCCCCACCGGCAGTGCCGTCCCGACCTCCGCCGGAGAACTCCCCGCCCGCCTGGTTTTCCATGCCGTCGGCCCCCGCTGGCGTGGCGGTCACCGGGGCGAAGCCGACCTGCTCGCGTCCGCCGTCAGGACGTGCCTCGACCTGGCCATCCAGCACAACTGCCGTTCGATTGCCTTCCCGGCCATCAGCACCGGCATCTACGGCTACCCGATCGACCTCGCCGCCGAAGTGAGTCTCTCCACCGTCCGCGATCACCTTTTTGAGGAGCAGCGGCCGGACCGCGTCCGCTTCGTCCTGTTCGATGCAGGGGCGTACGGAGCCTTCGCCCGCGTCCTGGAATCCTTCTCGGCCTGAACCGCAGCCGCCCGAATGAGTCGCGTCTCTGCCGGCACCAGCCGTCACGCCGCAGCGGCGTCTTTTCTCCGACTCAGGGTCCTGTGCGTTTGACGTCTCCCTCGATTTCCGCCGAGATCCATCCGCCAGATCTCCCGAAGTCGTCGCGATTCCCCGGACGCATTGGCAGCAAGTCCGCAAAGTGACAAGAATCACACGAGCAACCTGTCCGGGGTTGCTCCCTCACGTGCACCGACAACGTGGCTCAACGCCGCTCACCCATCGTTCCGGCATTCCACCCCATGTCCGACGCATCCGACAGCACTCAGCCCCCGCACTCTGCACAGGACGCGGGATCCTCGCTGGACCCGCAGTCACTCGAACGGCTGAAAGCCTCCCACGCGCAAATCCTCGAACAGCTCGACCGCGTCATCGTCGGTCAGCAGCGGGTCATCGAGGAAATGCTGATCGCCCTTCTCGCCGGAGGCCATTGCCTGCTCGTCGGAGTTCCGGGACTCGCGAAAACGCTCATGGTGCATTCACTCGCCGAATGCCTGGGACTGTCGTTCAACCGCATCCAGTTCACACCCGACCTGATGCCCGCCGACATCACCGGCACCGAAATCATCCAGGAGGACCGAACCACCGGAACGCGCGAGCTGCGGTTTCTGCCCGGCCCCGTCTTCTCCGGTATCGTGCTCGCCGACGAAATCAATCGGGCTCCCCCCAAGACACAGGCCGCCCTCCTCGAGGCGATGCAGGAACATCAGGTCACCGTCGGCGGACAGCGACACCCGCTCCCCGATCCGTTCTTTGTCCTGGCGACTCAGAACCCGATCGAGCAGGAGGGCACCTATCCGCTCCCCGAAGCCCAGCGGGACCGCTTCCTCATGGAGATCCATGTCGACTATCCCGACGAAGACGACGAACTGGAAATCGTGCGGCGTACGACCGGTCGGGGCGTCCCCGCCATTACCAGCGTCCTCGATGCCGACGCTCTCAAAGCACTGCAGGGGATGGTCCGCGACGTCCCGGCCGCCGACCACGTGATCCGCTACGCCATGGCCTTCGCCCGCGCCACGCGCCGCACCGCAGACGACGTTCCCGAATTCATCACCCGCTACGTCACCTGGGGAGCCGGTCCCCGGGCGTCACAGTCACTCGTCCTCGCAGCCAAGGCACGGGCCCTGTTGCACGGCCGCACCGCCGTCGGACTCGAGGATGTCCGCGAGGTCGCCACGCCGGTCCTCCGACACCGCATCATCACCAATTTCGCAGCCGATACCGACTCGATCACTCCCGACGACATCATCGACCGGCTGATCGAAGCGATCCCGCCGGAAACCACCTCCGCGCGGCTCATCGACCGCCTCGCCGACTCCCTCAAACTCGGCAGCAACCGCTAGGGGACTTTCAGCGGGCATCACGCCGTCCCGGCGACCTGCCGCGGGCGGCCATCCCCGCCGTTTTGTCGCCCGAACGGTCTCCCGCACTGCCAATCCCGAATTGCGACCATCCCGTTCAGTCCTATAATCCCCCAAAGGTCAGGGAGGCCACAGCTGTTTCACTCGGGAGGGGGACCATCGCTACCGGAGGCTCAACGGAACGCCCCGTGCGGATCGGCGCAGTGAGCTATCTCAACTCCAAACCGCTTGTCGAAGGACTCGCACAGGCGTGCCCGGAGGCCGAGTTGCGGCTCGACTTTCCCAGCCGGCTGGCAGACGATCTTGCCGCGGGCCGACTGGACGTCGCACTGATCCCATCGGTCGAATCGTTCGCGAATCCTGCATACGAAGTCGTCTGCGACGCCTGTGTCGCGACACAGGGACCGGTCTGGAGTGTCAAACTCTTCAGCCGCGTTCCCCCCGGGCAGATTCGCACCCTCGCTCTCGATGAAGGCTCGCGCACGAGTGCCGCACTCACCCGCGTGATGCTTTCCGAACGCTACGGAGTTCAACCCCAGCTCCGCACCCTGCCACTCGGAGAGACCGCCGAAAACTGTCCCGCCGACGCCGTCCTGCTGATCGGCGACCGGGCCATGCACGAACCGCACGAGACCTTTCACACGACCTGGGATCTCGGAGCCCAGTGGCTCGAGTGGACCGGTCTCCCCTTCGTGTTCGCCATGTGGGTCGCCCGCCGTGGCAGCTGCCCCCGGCACATCGCACAGATCCTCGAACAGGTCCGTGACCGGGGACTCGAACAGCTCGAAGCCATCGCCCACAGGGAAGCTCCGGCCCTGGGACTGACGCCCGACGCAGCCCTCCGCTACTTCACCCGGAACCTGCATTTCCGGATGGGGTCCGCCGAACGGCAGGGACTGGCCCTGTTCCGCGCCCTCGCCGAAAAGGTCGGCCTGGTCCCCGAACGCTCAACAACACCATCCGACACGACCGGCCGCACACGACGCTGGAGAGAGATTCTGGCCGTCTGAGCGGCCCGGAGTGACAAACCTGATGAGCACCACTGCACAGATCCAGCCAATCCTCGACCGTGTCGTCGCCGGAGAGCGACTTGATGCCGACGACGCACTGACGCTGTTGCACTCGCACGACCTCTCGGCCCTGGGACAGGCTGCCGATGCGATCACGCGGCGACTGCACCCCGGGCCCTACCGCACCTACAACGTCGACCGCAACATCAACTACTCGAACGTTTGCGCAGCCGTCTGCGATTTCTGTGCGTTCTACCGTCCGCTCGGACACGCCGATGCGTACGTCCTCACCGACGAGGTGCT
>CAZUXX010000365.1:4355-4652 GCA_964624215.1 uncultured Planctomycetaceae bacterium | reverse complement strand
TCCGGCAATGACGGTGTTCAGACAGCCTGACGCACTCGACACAAAGAAGCGTCCACGGCGGCGTCATCCGCCGACGCCGCCGCGACAGCTCGTCACTGGCGGCGCCGCAAACTTCCCGGCACAGGACCTACACGCCCCGTTGAAACTCGGCATCACGGGGCTTCCCCCGCGAGACAAGCGACTTGTTGAGTGCCTGCAGGTACGCCTGTGCCGAGGCTTCGATCACATCCGTGCTCAGCCCCTTGCCATGATACGTCCGTCCGTCGCACTCGATCTCGACCGACATCAACCTGTTCA
>CAZUXX010000365.1:0-4345 GCA_964624215.1 uncultured Planctomycetaceae bacterium | reverse complement strand
CGCCCATGGCGTCTTTGCCGCTCGACACACTCCGCACGCCATACTCCTGCAGCCGGGCCGTCACCCCGGTGATCCGCTCCAGACAATGAAACGCCGCATCAACCGGCCCATCGCCCGTGGAAGCGTCCTGAACCACCCGACCATCCTCGTGCGTCAGTTCCACCGTCGCAGTCGGAATCGTTCCCGTACCACCGATCGCCTGGAACGCCGTCATCGTCCACGTCGCCTGGACCCGATGCGTCTGCTGCTCGATCAGTGCGAGAATGTCCGTGTCGTAAACGTCCTTCTTCTTGTCGGCGAGCGCAATGAAATCGTCGAACACCCGCTGGAACATTTCCTCGTCCAGATCAAATCCGAGTTGAACCACCCGGTCACGGAAGGCGTGTCGCCCACTGTGCTTGCCCAGCACGAGGTTCGTCCCGACGAACCCGACATCTTCCGGTCGCATGATCTCGTACGTGCTGCGCTCCTGGAGCACTCCATGCTGATGAATCCCGGCTTCGTGGGCGAACGCGTTCTGTCCCACGATCGCCTTGTTCCGCTGGACCTTCATCCCGGTAATGCTGGAGACCAGCCGGCTCGTCGCAAACAGCTTCTGCGTCCGAATCCGCGATTCGATGCCGTAGTAGTCCTTGCGCGTCCGCAGCGCCATCACAATCTCTTCAAGCGCCGCATTCCCCGCCCGTTCACCCAGGCCGTTGATCGTGCACTCGACCTGCCGCGCCCCCGCCTCCACACCGGCGAGGCTGTTCGACACCGCCAGCCCCAGATCGTTGTGGCAATGTGTCGAGAGAACCGCCCGGTCGATATTCGGGACCTGTTCGCGAAGTGTCTTGATGACGTTGTAGAAATGCCGCGGCGTTGCATAGCCCACCGTGTCCGGAATGTTCACGGTCGTCGCCCCGGCATCGATCGTCTTCTCGACGACTTCGCACAAGAAGTCGAGTTCTGTCCGGGCGGCATCTTCCGGTGAAAACTCGATGTTCGGCACACTGATATCAGACCGCTCCGACATCCGGTCCGCCGTGTACTTCACCATCTCCACAGCGCGGCGGAGAATCTCCTCCTTCGCCATCTTCAGCTTGAATTCCCGGTGAATCGCCGACGTCGCCAGAAACAGGTGGATCCGAACCTGCTCACCGTCCCGCAACGCCTCCCACGCCCGGTCGACATCTTCCTTGCGGCACCGCGCCAGTCCGCAAATCACCGTCTGGCTCCCGTATTTGCGGGCAATCCGCTGCACCGCATCGAAGTCACCGGGCGAAGAAATCGGGAATCCGGCCTCGATCACATCCACGCCCAGATCCACCAGCGCCTCCGCCACCTCGAGCTTTTCTTCCGTGGTCATGCTGCAGCCGGGAGACTGTTCCCCGTCGCGAAGCGTGGTGTCGAAGATGATGATCGAATCGGACATGGTCGTTACGTCGATGTGAAATGGACACAAAAAAACCCTGAGGCTCATCGGAAAGCCTCAGGGCGGGTGGAATGGACACGTCAGGACCCCGACCTAAGACCTCCGCTGGGGAAGCAGGCTCAGCAACAGGCCGAGGCTCAGGGTCGTGGTGAGCATCGCAATATCCGCGTCGGAAGTTGATAACAATCGGCAAGACAACCTATCGGCCCGGGAGGTTCGGGTCAAGACCCGCATTTCTTCAGATCGTCTTCAATCGCCCATCCGACCGCCGGTTTCACCCGCCCTCCTGCCCCCGCTCACACGTCAATCTCGGCCCACCGCCCCCCCTGGAACCGCAACCAAGCCAGGACCGCCCGCAGCAGGATATCACCGCACATCCCCAGCCACGCTCCCATCAGTCCCCACTCCAGAAACACCCCCAGATACCACGCCAGCGGAAGCCGCAGCAGCCACGTCCCCAGGATCGTCATAATCAGCGGGAATCGCGTGTCACCGGCCCCCCGCAGGGCCGAGGCATACACGTTCCCGATAATCAGCGGGATCTGAGCCAGGGCAATAATCCGGAAGGCCGGTGCTCCGATCGCCCCCACCTTCGGATCGCTGTTCACTGTCGCATAGATCCACTCCGCCCCCAGCAGAAACCACAGCGTCGTCAGGATCCCGAACAGGCTGCACTGCACCACAGCCGCGTGTCCCGCCCGCGCCGCACGCCCCGGATTGCCGCTCCCGAGTGTCTGCCCCACGAGTGTTGCCGCCGCAGATCCCCACGCAACCGCCGGCAGATAGGTGATCGCTTCCACCCGAATCCCCACCATGTGGGCTGCCAGGGCCGTTGTCCCGATCCACGAGATGACTTTCAGAAACACGAAGTGCCCCAGCCAGAGCACGCCACCATCCACGGCCGCGGGGATGCCGATCCGCAGGATCCGCCACGTCGTCTGACCAAACAGGCCGAGCTGGCCGAACACCAGACGCAATCCGCTCCGCCCCTTCAGCAGCACCGCCAGAAGAAACAGTCCTCCGGATACCCGGGCCACCACCGTCCCCAGCACAATCCCCCGCACACCAAACTGCGGAATCGGTCCCGGCCCATACACCAGGAGGCTCGAGACGATCACGTTCACCACACTCACGGCACCGAACACGAACATCGGAGTCCGTGTGTCCCCTGCCCCACGCAGTGCCGCCGACCCCGCCACGCTCATCGCTCCCAGAATCAGACCGAAGGCATCCAGCCGCAGATAGTCCACGGCAATCGCCGCCGCCGCTCCTTCCAGATCAAGAAACGCGGCAAACACCGGCGCTACCGTCCAGATGACGAGAGCGAACGAACAGCCGACGACTCCCGCCAGAGACAGCGAACGGTTCGACACCAGATTCGCCGTCGCGAAGTCCCCTGCCCCCCAGCTTCGCGCCACAAGTGCCGTCGTTCCCGCAGCGACAACGGCGTACAGAATGAACGCCAGCCACCCGACATAAGCCCCCACACCGATGGCCGCGGTCGCATCCGCCGACAGCCCCTCCTCCGGCAGGTGACCGGCAAGGTACATGTCGACAGCACCGACGCAGAAGTTCAGAAACTGCTCCAGCAGCACCGGCACCGCCAGCCACAGCACCGTGCGGTCCAGCCGCCCCGCCACCACCGGGGTGGCCGGTGACGTCAGCGGGGGAGCCGGCTGCGCTGCCAGTTCCGCTTCGAATTCGCCGGCCGACCCCCCGACCTCCGCATCGCCGGGATGAGGGGACGGGACGTCATCGTCTGGCAGAACCGACATGGGCACCGTGGGGGCGAAGGATCAGAGTGAACCGCAGCAGAATCACCACTGCACTCGCGTTATAGAAGATGATCGACTGATGGCGAGGCCCCGAACGACCTCAGCCGGATCCCGCCGTACCGGCAAAAGCATTCTCACCACGTGGAACGACGAGCCATACCCACCGGCCACGCCGCTGCATCCTCCATCGTCCACCGCCCCGAGCGCTGCGGATGTTTGTTCCCCCGGACAGGCTCAGGGATGTATAAAGAGACTCGCGCAGTCACTCTCGCGCACCCGACAAGGTTACATGCCGGAGAAGTCCCCATGTCGATGCAGTCGTCTCGTCGCCAGTTTCTGACAGCAGCCGGAATCTCGGCGGGAGCCGCTCTGGTGGCCGGCCCCTTGCGAACACCCCGCACACTGTCGGCAGCGCAACCGGGAGAAAAGTCGCCCAACGCCCGCCCGCGGCTCGGCTGCATCGGGATGCGGTACCAGGGATCGGTCATCACCCGCGAAGCCGAAGCCTTCGGCGATGTCGTCGCCATCGCCGATGTCGACCGACACGTTCGGGAGCAGGCACGCGCCTCGTTCGGCAGCACTCCGCAGATCTTTGAGAACTATCTCGACATGCTCGAGAAGGCCAGACCCGACGTCGTCCTCATTGCCACTCCCGATCACTGGCACACGAAGATGCTCGTCGACTCGGTTCGCGCCGGATGCGACGTCTATTGCGAGAAACCACTCACACTCACCGTAAAGGAAGGACACCACATCCTCCGCGCCGTCGAGGAAACCCGCGCCGTCGTGCAGGTCGGATCCTGGCAACGCAGTGATCATCGCTTCCGCCAGGCAGCCGAACTCGTCCGCGCCGGGCGCATCGGCAAACTCACGCGTGTCACCTGTGTCACCGACACCTTCCGCTGGTGGTACGAATACAGCGGCGGCAAGATGACCGACTGGGGAGCACATCACCTCGACATCGGACAATGGGCCATCATTGGCAACGACGACACCGGACCGGTCCGGGTCGAAGGCAAGGCGACACTCCCCGACATCCAGCATGGTTACAACGTCGCCTCTGACTTCTACGCGAAGTACACCTACGCCGACGGAACAACGATGGAAGCGTTCGACGAACCGGTCGGCACGCAGTTCGGGGTTCTGGCGCATTTCG
>CAZUXX010000364.1:1317-4661 GCA_964624215.1 uncultured Planctomycetaceae bacterium | reverse complement strand
GATGCGCGTCGCTCGCCGGCGTGGGTACTGATCGCTGTCGGACTCGCAGGACTGCTGCTGGCAGCGATGAAACAGTTCGGTCTGCGGCTTCCGATCACCTACGGAGGATCGCTCTGGACCCTGGTTTCCCTGAGCCTGGTGACCGGGGGATTCACCGTTTTGTGGCGCATCGACCATCCGCGAACCTCCTGGAAGCCCTCGGTTCGTGGAAAGCGGTTCCGCTCGGTCGTGCTCTACACACGGGAGGATTGCGGACTGTGCGAGGAGGCCCACCGGCTTCTCGCCCGGTATCAGCGCTATCTTCCCGAACTGGTCGAAGTCGATATCGACCGCGATGAATCGCTCAAGGAAAAGTTCAATACTTGCGTTCCGGTCGTCGAATTCGACGGGCAGGTGCGGTTTCGCGGCCACGTCAGCGAGCCGCTGTTGCAGCGACTTATCGAGGGGACGCCCCCGGTTTTTCCTCCGCGGGCGAGATTCGGCAGGTGATCGTTCCGTCATTGTCGGCAAGGCGGGACCATTCGTCGCGGCAACGCAGATACAGCGACCCGTCCTGCGGTGCAGTGAATGTTCCTGAAGTTCCGAGTTCGAACTCGTCGCCGAGCGTGAAGTCCGAGAAGACGACGCCAACCAGTCGCCCCGGTCCCTCGCCGGTCCCGTCAGCAGTGGTCTCGGTCTCCGAATCAATGGACCAGTTGCCGGTGCACTCGAAGCGGTACGACTCGCCGGCAACAACGCGCACTTTCGACGACTGCCAGCCACGATCAGCCTTGATCTTCGAGATTGTCCCGCTGCGCCGCGGAGGGATGAACTTCGCTGACCAGTCCCAACTGCACAGATCGACGCGGTAGCCCGGCTCGAGGTGATCGAGGAAGAAGTTGTATTCGAACTCGATCTCCGCAGCCTGCGAGCCGTAGACGGTCCAGAAGTCCATGTCCTTGCCGCCCAGCAGGGCCATTCCCAGCGGTTTGAATCGCTTCGAGTAGTTCTCGTTGTGGCCCAGCAGGTGGCACAGGGCCCACCGCCAGGCATAGTTCTGCCAACTGTCACCGGTCGTCTCGAGTGGACTGTTGACGATCTGATCAAGTGGCTTGCGTTCGGCCTGCCGCAGGTAGTCGGTAATGAACGTTGGAGCCGTAACGCCGGGATCCCCTTCCTTCCAGTAGTTGCCGACTTCGGCCATCCCCTCGGAGTACCACACCGGTCCGGTACGGCCGAACGCCTGGGCACAATAGGCATGGACGGCTTCATGCTGCGGCGTGCCGCGATCGGCGACCGCGTAGACCACCGACTTCGCATCCACAATTCGCCCGCGCTGGGAAACACTCTGTGAAATGGTGACGCCGGCCTTCGCCCGAATCTGGGCAACTCCGTACGGGTCCATTTCAGACAGGACGTCGTCGGGCCATCGGTCAATCTCTTTGGCGACGTACATGTCGATTGGACGCGGAGTCCGCTTGCCGAAGTAGCCACTGACGAGCCTGAGCATCGTCTCCAGCCGGACAAGCAGTTCCTTCGCCTCCTCTTCGCTGAGATCGGTTCTGATCCGGAAGTTGTTCGTCTTGAACTGCTGGATCCGGACGGTCCCGGTTGTCCCCTGCTGTGCGAGACTTGGACGAGCGGTCACAGTCAGCACCGCGACGAGAAGCAGCACCAGTGACCTGGCAAACGCGGCATTCGGGACAAACATGCTGAGGTGTCCGGCTACTGGACCTGGTGCCTATTTCCGCGAACCCGTTGAACAACGGTACGGATGATGTCCGCGGCGCGCTCGATCTCGGATTCAGTATTGTCCATCCCCACACTCAGTCGCAATGAGCTTCGTGCCAGCCCGGTGGCACACCCCATTGCCAGCAGCACACGCGAGGGCTCTGCCGAGCCGCTGGAGCAGGCCGTTCCGGTCGAACACGCAACCCCTTCGAGATCGAGTGCCACCAGCAGCGCCTCGGCATCGCAGCCGGGGAAACCGATCGACAGGGTGTTCGGTAATCGGAGTGCTGCCGCTGCATGCACGACCACAGGCTGGCATTCGGCAACCAGTCGTTCTTCGAGCCGGTTGCGCAGCCGCTCGACATGCGTCCGGCGCCAGTCGGCCTGCTCCTTCCAGAGTTCCAGCGCGCGGGCCATGCCGACCGCCAGCGCCACCGCTTCTGTGCCGGGTCGCTTGTCTGCTTCCTGGTGTCCGCCGTGAATCAGCGGCGAGATGACCACTCCACGCCGGACGAGCAGCGCCCCGATTCCACGGGGACCGTGAAACTTGTGTGCGGCCAGCGACAGAGCCGTGCACCCGAGCTGCGCGAAATCGACATTCAGCTTTCCCACGGCTTGCACCGCGTCGACATGCAGGGGGATCTTCCGCTCACAGCAGCTCGCGGCCAGGGGCTGAATCTCCTGGACGACGCCGGTTTCGCTGTGCGCGAGGTGGACCGTGACGAGCTTCACATCGTCCCAATCCAGACGATCTGGCTGGATACGACCTGAGGAATCCAGCGGGATCGTCCGCCGTGTCCATCCGGTCTGCTGCAGACTCCGGACAGTCTGCTCGGTCGCGGCATGTTCCCCTTCAGGGAGCGCAATCGCTCCCGATGTTCCGCGAATCAGCCCGCGGAGAGCCAGATTGACCGATTCGGTCCCGCCGCTGGTGAAGATGACTTCATCGGGATGCGCCCCGAGAATGCCGGCAATCTGCTCACGGGCGTGTTCCAGTTGCTGTCGCGCACGCCGACCGATGCGATGCCGGCTGCCGGGGTTTCCGTATGCCTGGTGCATCACCGACATCATGACCTCGATGACCTCGGGGGCTGGTCGTGTCGTCGCGTTGTGGTCGAGGTCGATCATCGCATCAGTGGTGAACAGCAATTCGTCTCTCATCGGCCCGAGTCATCTTTCGCCGGTGACGTGCGGGGGAATTGTAGAAGCTTTCCAGACGAAGGGTGGCGGTGGCGATGCGACAAAAATTCTGCCCCGCGGCAAAGAGGCTTCTGCCAGAACGCAACGAACCTGAGTCTGGATTCCGCGGGGACACCTTGCTTCCAATCGCCCGCCTCCATAGAAGTCCGGCATGCAGCGACGCATCGCCCAATTGCCGCTTCACGGAGGGAAGGCCCCGCCGTGGCTCTTTCAACGGATGACGAAACTGGCCGGCGCGATGACGATGGCGATCGTCGACGAGTACGGTCCTGCTGAGATGCTCCATCGACTGGCCGACCCGTGGTGGTTTCAGGCGTTCGGGTGTGTGCTCGGCTTCGACTGGCATTCGAGCGGAGTCACCACCGTCACCTGCGGAGCGCTCAAAGCGGCCTGGCAACAGTATGGCCGCGACCTGGGGATCATCGTGGCGGGCG
>CAZUXX010000364.1:332-1307 GCA_964624215.1 uncultured Planctomycetaceae bacterium | reverse complement strand
ATGGCGACCGACTCGTCTACGCCTCGAAGATGAGTGCGAAAGTCGACTCGGCCGCGGTTCAGGATGGATATCAGCTTTATCATCACACGTTCGTGCTGACTCCCGGCGGTCAATGGTGTGTCATTCAGCAGGGAATGAATGGTGCCGTCGGGCAGGCACGCCGCTACCACTGGCTGGGTGACGATGCCCTCGACTTCGTCTGCGAGCCACACGCGGGCATCGAGGACCTGCGTGACCGCAGCGGCAGGGCGGCGCATCACCGCCAGCTGCTGCTGAACCTCGTCGCGGCGGAAGGGGAGGCTCATCGGCAGGCGACCAGCGAACTCTCGCGGGTTCACCCCGAGACTCTGCTGCGGGAGGTGAAACGGTGCACACGTGGACCGACGCTGTTTGCTCCCGCACACCACCGGGTCCTCAGCACGGATGTGGACGCGAGGCGTCTGGAGACGATGGCGCGGACCCTCTACGAGCAGCAGCCGGCCGACTTCGAAACACTCCTGGGAACGTCGGGCGTCGGACCGGCCACTGTACGGGCCCTCGCCCTCGTTGCCGAGCTTGTGTATGGCACACCGGTCTCGCGCCGCGATCCGGCCGAATCCCCAGGCACTGCTACCAACGGCCCGGAGCCAGACTCTTTGTCACTGGACGAAACACACAGGGGATCTGACCGGCGCTGGGCCGACTACTCGTACGCTCACGGCGGGAAGGATGCGACTCCTTTTCCTGTCGATCGGGAGACGTTCGACCGCAGCATTCATGTGCTGACAGAAGCAGTGCGACGGGCCCGCATCGGGGAGAACGAACGCGCCGCGGCACTCAAGCGTCTGGGGCAGGCGTCCCCCGCCAGGAAGGACCGAACGCACTGAACGGTGCTGTTGTCCGAGGGTTCGCGAATGCGATAAGTTCGTTTCGATTCCCGGACTCTGGATACCGTTCGATGACCGCACTTCAGACTGCACAGGAACTCGTTCGATT
>CAZUXX010000364.1:0-322 GCA_964624215.1 uncultured Planctomycetaceae bacterium | reverse complement strand
TCGAACATAGAGATCACCGATCATGTGCAGGAGATCCTGCAGCGACTCGGAGGAACCATCGAGCGGCTCGAGTACACCGATCCGAACGGTGTGCCAAAGGCGTCTGTGGTCGCGAAGTTCGGTCCGGGGACGGTGGGAGTTGCGTACTTCTGTCACACCGATGTCGTCCCTGCCGATCGCTGGGCCCTCGAGCACGGGCCATTCGAACCGACCGTTCGCGACGGGCGTCTTTACGGTCGCAGCAGCTGCGACATGAAGGGCTCGCTCGCCTGCTGTCTGGCAGCGCTGGAACGTGTCGGTACGGAGGCACTGCGGCAACCCG
>CAZUXX010000363.1:0-4678 GCA_964624215.1 uncultured Planctomycetaceae bacterium | reverse complement strand
CGCTGGGCATCGCACAGGGAGATGAACTTCTGGAGGAACTCCGGGTTGCAGTGCTGGATGTCGTCGAGATAGATCATCACATTGTCGCCCATCTCGAAGGCGAGGTTGAGCTTCTCGACTTCTTCGCGGGCGCCGGCGTTCCTTGCGGCGGCCGGGTCGAGGGAGGTGACGTCGTGTCCGATCGCCGGGCCGTTGATCTTCATGAAGATGATCCCCAGCCGGTTGGCGATGTACTCCATGAGGGTTGTCTTACCGTAGCCGGGGGGAGAGATCAGCAGCAGCAGTCCCTGTCGGTCGGTGCGCTTGTCGGTGCCGGCTGTGCCGATCTGCCTGGCGAGGTTGTCACCGATGAGCGGGAGGTAGACAGAATCGATCAGCCTGTTGCGGACGAATGAGGAGAGGACCCGCGGCTGAAACTCGCTGAGTTTCATGTCGTCGCGGGCGCATTCGACGAGCTGTGATTTGAGTTCGTGATAACGTCGGAAGGCGGGGACGGTGTGCTGCTGGAACCGGCGCAGTTTCGACCGGAACTGGTTGAAATCGAGGTGAAAAGAACCGTTCTCGCCGAGGACCGGATGAGAGCCGGTCAGACCGGTCAGCTCTCGCTCGATACGGATTCCGATGATGCGTCGCGGGTCGATGTTGCCTTCGAGCAGGAGGACGGCTGCTTCGTCGATGTACCCGGGCAGTGAGCGGCGGGCGTGCAGGTCGCCACTGGACTGAACGAATGCAGTGATCCAGTCCTGGGCGAGTTCGTAGGCCGCTTCGGGATCGTCCCGCACCGCGTCGATGGCGCTGGTGAACCGCGCGGTGGCCCCCTGATTGTGCAGATGGTCCTGAAACAGCCTGACCAGGTCGGCCGCGTTCTGTGAGACGACGCACATCCCGTCCCGCTCGTTTCGGGAGGGGGAAGTGAGCTCGGCAAAGAGGTATTCGGCGGCTTCGTCGAGGAGTGTTTCGTCGGCCGCCTGTCGCAGGCTGAGGGAGGACGGCAGTGCGTCGAGCATGCTGCGCAGTTCGCGCACGTACTCCGTTTGGGTGGGAGTGCCGGGGAAGAGTTGTGCGGCGGCGCCGAATCCCGCGAGTCTCGATGCCATCAGCTGTTTGCGCTGCGGATCACCGAAGTGATCCCAGAAGACCATGGCCAGGGCCCGGGCCGGCGAGGAATAGCGCAGCAGTCCGCAGTGAGCCTCGATGTCGAGAAGCGCCTGCAGGATGATCGCCGCGTCGTGATCGTGCACTCCCTTGGTGTAGCCTTCGCGATAGCGCGGCCCCATGAACTTTTGTACGGCTTCGAGGAGCGGCGTTTCCCGGTGCGCCGGGGTTGTGGGGTGTGGACTGTCGGAGTCGACGGTGCCTGAGGGAGCAGTGGCGGTCGGAGGCTGTGCGATGCCCGGGGAGTTCGCCCTGCGAGCGTGATCGCTGGCCGGTGAGATCCACCCGACCGACGGGTCGGAGGTGGTGAGCATCTGGTACGCCAGGTACTCGGCGCGGTAGACTTCGCGATTCTCGCTGACGACTTCCATCTCCCAGACGTCGGGAGTGTCTGCCAGTCCGGGCAGATCGACCGGTTCGTAGAAGTCGGTTCCGGTGAGGTGCAGCAGCAGTGTGCCATCACGACGGACTGTCGTCAGATCGAGTGGCTGCGTGTTGACGCTGAAGCGGTGGTTGCCGAAGCGGATGACGTTGTCACCCCCTTCGTAGAGATCCTGCTTGTCCTTGAGCTGCCGGACGGCATCTTCGCGAACCGTCTTCAACCTGGACTGGATGTCGTCGACCTTGACGCTGTCGTCCAGTTCTTCGAGTTGCCGGATGATGTCGCGGACCTTGCCGATCATCAGGTCCGAGGCGAAGTAGCCATGGATTTCGTTGATCGTCGGGAGCGATTCGACGCGGGTCCGGATTCCCTTGAGGATGCGGTCGGCGGCCTGCGCGAGGGCGTTTGCCCGCCGGTTTCGCTGCTCGACGAGCTGCATCCGGCGCGATTCGAAGGCGCTGGCGATTTCTTCGCGTTTTTCTGCCAGCTGCAGGATGAACTCGTCGAACTCGGCGAACTTGCCTTCGAGTTCCTCAATCTGGACGAGCAGCCGGGTGAGGTACTCTTCGCATCTGGCCGGGGCGTCGCAGACATCGAGATAGTTGACGACGGCCTGATTGAGCAACTTGAGCTGTGAGGAGAATTCGGCGGCCCCTTCGGTGGAGGCAAGAGAGCGGGTTTTGCGTTTGAGTGCCGCCCGGGCGGCGTTCACCCGGCTGAAGATGGCCGAGATGTTGTCGATGATCTGAGTGCGTTGGGTCGCGTCGTCGATTTTGAGGTTCGAGACGATCTCAATGAGCATCTCGAGCTCGGTGGCGGACGCGGCGATGCGCTCCTCGACCTGTCGGGCCTGTGCCACTTTCTCGAGGTGCTCGATCTGCGCGTGTTCCTGTGCGACTTTTTCCTCGTAGGAGACGAGTGCTTTGGGATGCAGCAGGAACTCGGCGCAGCGGTGAGAGAGACGGTCGGTGGCTTCGGCGACCTCCTGCTCGAGTGTCTCGACGAGTGCGTTGTCGACGTACCGCAGATCCCGCAGGGCAATGATCTCGCCGCGGACGCTGCGGAGTCCGGCGAGCGAATTGACGAACGGGTCGATGGAGTCGAACCGCTGGCGGCCGATGTTGTTGAGCAGTTCTCGAACGCGGGCGGCGACCGCCTGCGTCTGTTCTTCGGTGTTCTGACGGACACGAACGACCTTATCGAACTCGTCGACGGCGGCGCTGGCGGTCTCGCGGATTGCCGTGAGAGGTTCGGAGAGTTTCGCGGCCTCCTCGTGGCTGATCCAGAAGTAGGAGTCGAGCAGGTCTGTCGCGATTCTGACGAGATCGAGGTACAGCCCGTCGTAGGTGTCTTCCTTGTCGATCAATCCGAGCAGTTCGTGGCATTCGGCCATGCCGCGGACGATGTCGCGATTGCCGATCTTGTAGAGGTACGAGTCGGTGGTCTGTTCGGGAACGTAATCGGCGCTGACGTAGGGGGTCTGCCAGATCTGGACCGCATGGTGTTTTGAGGGCTGCTCCTGTCCTTTGAACAGCAGCAGTTCACCTGCGTGGAACGTTGTGAAGCCGTGGCAGATGACGGGCGTTTCGACCCGCTGGGCGATGACGTTGTAGCCGAGCAGGACGTAGACGCCGGACTCGGGCTGGTAGAAGACGTAGAGGGTATCCTCGCCGTTGGGGGAGGCGATACGGCGCTCGAACACCAGCCCCTGAATGTTGCTTTCGAAGGTTTTCGCTTCGCCGGTCTGGAGGTAGTAGCCGTTGGGGAAGATCAGGCCGTGATCGTCGGGCAGGAGGATGCAGGCGTCGCGGAGGGAGTCGATCCGCTGTGCCCGTTTAATCTTCTCGTTGTAGACGATGTAGCGCCATCCCTGCTCCTGGTACGGGCGGATCCTGAGGAGGATGACGTTGCCGACGAGGGCGTAATGGATTTCGGCGTCGTCGAGGGTCTGATCGGGGTTGTCGACCGGTTCGGAGTAGATGCCTTCGCCGGAGTCGGTGTTGTTTTCGATCTTGATCGTCAGGTCGCCGCCGACGGTCTCAACGAAGATGCGGTCGTCGATCGAGACATGCGGATGCAGCCCGTGATGCTGCATGTCGCGTGTGGTGCGAGTCCATTCGAACTCGTGCTGGGCGGGGTAGCGGACTTCGTGGTCGCTGCGGTTGTCGAGATACCGCAGTGCCTCTCCTTCGATGAGCCACTTGAAGGTCTTGATGTCGCCGGTCGATTTCCCGACCTGGAAGACCATAAACAGGTGAGGGCCGCGGACGAAGAACTTGGCGAAGCGGGCGTCCTTGTAGTAGCGGTAGACGTCCTGGAAGTCCTTGCGGAACTGCGGGGAGTCGAGTGTTTCGAGTCCTGCGGGATTCAGCGTACGGGCTGCGGGGTCAAATTCGTAAATGCTGAAGACGTCGCCGACGTGCCGTTCGGCCTTGAGACCGAAGTGCACGTTGTAGCCGAACAGGAAGCGATCGCCGATGGCGACCAGATCGCGGGGGATGCAGTTGTGTTCGGTGGAGATCCGCTCGGTTGCGAGCAGCTTCTGCTCGATGGAGCCGAAGACCTCCTTGCGGGCGGCGTTGAGAGTATCGAGCCGCGCGCGCAGTTCGTCCGCATGATTCTTCAGTCGATTGCGAAGAATCTCGTAGGTGCCGCCTTCGAGCTGCGGTGGGGTGTGCGGGGCGGGGGCGTCAGGCATTTGTGATGGGCCGCGAAGGACGCGGGTGCGGTGCGGACTTGCCAGCACCGGGGAGGCTCAGCTGCACGATGTTCTCTCTGTTCGGGCTGCTTCCCCGACCCGATTGGGCAGGAGTTTCCCCCTCCGATGTTCGTCGCCATTTATGCGGGAGACTGACCAACGAGCTAGTTCTTCGCCTTCCCTGAAGATTTGGGGGCCTCCACGCCGAGTGATGCGACTTTCTGGTCAAGCATGCCGGTGGACTTCAGGAACCGCTGCAGGCGTTTGAGGCCACTGGTGGTGGCGTCGTCGTCGGACTCCAAGAGCATTTTGCCGAGGACGGCGGCGATGGACATATCCTTGATGTCCTCGAAGGTGATGCCGAACTGGTCGGTGAACTTTTTGAGGTTCATGCGGAAGTCGATTCCGCCGTTGCCGTCGAAGAAGGTGTCCTTGACCTCCGT
>CAZUXX010000362.1:0-4700 GCA_964624215.1 uncultured Planctomycetaceae bacterium | reverse complement strand
ACCATCAGTCCGGCATCCCGCGCGAAGCGAACCGGCGTTGCCCTCACGCAACGTCGTGGCACGGTCCCTGCTTTCTACCGCACTCAAGCACGCAAGAGGGACAACAGCATCCTCAACCGTGCGTGACCCTCGCGGTCACAACCATCTGCAGATGAGTGATGAGCGGCCCCGGCCAGGGCCCCGTCACGCGTTCGCTCACGGCCACGAGACGAACGCACCGGGACGATTGCGAATGATCAGACCGCAACGTCCCACACCAGGCGCTGCACTGTGCAGTTCCTGCATCTCACAAATGATGTCAAAAGATCCAAGGAACATATCCAATGCATACTTTGCTCCGTGACGAAGCTGGCTTCATCGTCTCTGCCGAACTCGTCCTCATCGCCACCATCCTGGTGATCGGTTTGATCGTCGGGCTGAGCGAAGTTCAGCACGCCGTCGTGCAGGAACTCAACGACATCGGCGATGCCATCGGATCGGTCAACCAGTCCTTCCGCTATACCGGCTTCCGGGCCAGGAAGAATGGACGTCATCACGAGGTCAAGTCGCACACCGCCGGTTCGTTCTTCGTCGACTACGCGGACGAATGCGACGCAAACCAGTGTGACCTGGACTGCCGCGCTCCGGAACGCGAAGAGCGCAAGTAATCCCGCTTGCGGCTCCTCCGCCGCAGGCAATCTGGCGTAACTGAAAGTCCGACAGCCGGGTGGTCGCCCATGACCACCCGGCTGTCCGCGTTTTCAGACCTGTCGAACGTGAGTCCGTACCGAGGACAGTTGATTCGACCGGTGTCGCAACGGCACCGCGCGACCTGCATCGCCCCGGCTCGAAGCGGTCAGTGCCACTGCCCGCTCGCTGCCAGTTCCTAGAACGGGCAGGTGATCCCCACGCTCAGCGTGTTCATGTCGAAGTCCTGCCGGTCGATCTTGACTCCCGGAGTCAGCGGGAACCCCTTCCAGCTGATCGAGTGCGTCGGTCGCGACACGGCTCCGATGTACGTCCAGGTATATCCCAGTCGCAGCGACGCGTTCTCCGTCAGGAACGATTTGCTCAACACCGGAATGAGGTGCGGCAGACGGATGTCGGCAAAGAACGACTGCTCCAGCATCGGTGAGACGTGCGTGTGCGTCTTCTTCTCCTTGAAGCTGTTGTCAAAGTAGGTGAACGAAACCTGGTCGAACATCTCCGGGTGCAGCAGCGGGTCTCCGATGTTGTTCCCGGAGACGGTCAGCTGTTCGTAGTTCGCCAGCAGACCGAAGATGCTCTGCGTCCAGATGTGCAGGTTCTTCTTCTTCCCGATGTCGACCCGCAGTCCGATCTGGGGACCAGCCATGTGCGACTCGACGTGTGAGAGCAGCCGCGATTCCAGCAGCGGGTAGGCCAGTGTCAGGGCCCCCTCGGGACCGAACGTCGCATCGTCCTCGTCGATAGAGACGTCGTAACCGAACCCGCTGTCCACCCCCATGAACCGGAAGTGTTCACCCAGGTAGAAGTACCGGCCACCGATGAAGCTGCTCACCTGGATGTTCTTTGACCGGTACAACTGAGCCAGATAATGGTTGAGGTCTGCACCGGCACTCGTCGTATTGAAATCCTGGTGGAACAGAATGTCATACTTTTGAGTTGTCCCGTTGAACGTCGGAAAACCGATGGCACTGTCTTGCCAGTCCCGGGCATCCACCAGCGGCACCGCTCCGTTGCGGGTGTAGATCAGCAGGGGATACGCCGCGATGATGACCTGGTCAATCTCGGTCCCGCCAATCCGCCGCTGTCCGCGACGGAAGGAGATGTCGGTCTCCGCCGAATAGAAACCGCTCATCATCCAGCCGGTCCCATCCTCGTCCATGTACCCTGTTCGGACACGGACTCCGTTCGCGTTGAGGCCTCCCTGCATCGCGTCCGTTTCACGAACGGGAAACACGTCCCCCTACTCGATGAACACGATGTTGGTCCCCACGAGCAGTCCAGGGAACGGATACGCTCCCGGCCCGACCACGATCTCGTTCAAAGGCGACTGGACCGCCTGACCGTACACCCGACGGGGCGGGCCCTGCAGCGGCATCACCCCCGCATCCGTCTGCGTGTTGCTGATCTTCCCCATCCGCGACCCGATCCGTGCTCCGTGCGGCTCACGGTATTGGGAGTAGATGTATTCGACCGAAGCCTCCCAGTCCCGGTCGCGATAGATCGCTTCCCGGAACCACAGCCCGTCCTGCTGAACGTGCTGGTCGATGGCAATCTGCGGATTCTGGAACGGAGAAATCGCAGGCCACGGAGCCATCGACTGCGGCACTCCAGGAGGCGCCAGTGTCGGAACCTGCGAAGAACCCGGAGCCGGACCATATCCCGGAGGTGCCGAAGGAGGTGCATACGGGGAATAGTCCGGCGGCGGCGCGTTCAGGTCGACCGACTCGCCGTAGGCATTCACCCAGCGCTGGCCGGATGGATCGCTCTGCGCCGAGGCCACCGAGACTGCCGTCAGTAGCGCCAGGGCGCTTCCGAGAGCCTTCAACGAATGCTGAATCCGCATCAGTTCGTCCCTGAAAGTGATGTCGGTCTCTAGGCCGACCGGCAATCTCGCCACTGCTCCATCTGAACTGGCCACATCCATTGACCAGTTCGCGTACGGCCCCAAATCGGTCGCGCACGCGGACGGACCACTCCTCATTATCGGCGGGCCGGTTTGGTAATCTGCACCGATTGTTCGGCCATTGCCGGATTTTCCCGTTCCCCCGGTGCTGAGGGATCTGCCAGTCGTGACGCAATTGTCGCGGTGACGTAACGCCTGTGTACATTGTGTGTTGCGTAAGATTCACCCACCAGAGGCTCCCTTCCCCGCTTCTCGATCGCACGAGGCCGCTTCCCCGCACCAGTGGCAAAAGGCACCTCACCGTCCCCTGGTCATGCGACCTGGCCCAGCTCGGAGAAGCTTGCAACGATTCAACAAGCGGCCCCCGTACAACCCGATCCGGCGCAGCGGCTGGCACTCATCTGAAAGAATGGGACTCTGGCATGGTATGACTCGTCATGGATATGATGGGGACTGGCCGCGAATCCATTGTTCGAGAGACCCGATGCGCTTCGATCGAGGCAACCGTCCGACGCCTTGGCTGAACCGGAGGGACCAGTACCGGCTGATGACCCTGGTCGGTGGACTCGCTCTGGTCGTCGGCCTCGCCAGTCTCGCCGCCGATCCCGAACGGTGGCGCTGGTTTGAAGCCCTCTCCACGGGACAGCCGGCGAACCAGACTGACCCCGGCGACACGCCTCCCGCCGGGAAGCCGATCGTTGTCCGGCGCACTCCGACCGGCCCTGTCCTGCCTCCGGAAACGTACTTCGCTCGGGTGGAGGAGGATCCACCGGCCGAAGACGCAGCCGACCCGGACGCCACACCAGGCACCTCTTCTTCAACCGACCCAGGCGAGACAGCATCAGCAATCGCTCAGGACGACCCGTCAACCGAACCCGCTTCCAGCCCCGAGACAAGCAACGGGCCGGCGCCGCAAAGCGAGGAGGCTCCTCCCCTGACCGGGCAGTCTGGTGAGTCTGCTGCAGATGCCCGTGCCGACGAAGCAACCCGGGAAGCGACCGCTGCCGATGCTGCCGTCCACCGACTCGATTTGTCTCTGTTTGAAGGGGGCGAAGACGACTGGCTGCACCTGACTCGCCGCGAGCAGAACTCGCTCGCCAGGCTCAGCGAGGTCATGGCAGAAACCGACATCGACCAGGTCAGTGATGTTGCCCTCACCGACATCACCTTCGACGCACTGCGGGGCGACCCCGACTACTACCGCGGACGGTGGATCACAATCACCGGACGGCTCAAGCGGCTCGTGCCCCGAACCGTCGGCCTCGGTGACACACAGCGATCTGTCTGGGAGGCATGGGTGCTCCCTCGCGACTCGCGCAACGTCCCCTACTTCGTGCTCGTCGAAAACCTCCCCGCAGGGATCACGCAGGGCCAGGAACTCGACCAGGCAGTCCGCCTGACCGGGGTCCTCGTCCGACGGTACGCCTACGACGCGACGACAGGGCAGGAAATCACGTTGCTTCTCGCAGCACCAACGCTCGAACCGCTGCCCGAGCCACCCCCGGTGACCGAACAGGTCGTCAGTGATCTGCAGCGCATCACAATCTTCTTCGCAGTTGCGGTGCTCTCGATCGTCGCCCTGCTCGTTGGCTGGTTCGCCTGGAGCAACCGGCGGTTTCGCAACAGCCGCCTGCACCAGATCGCCGAGCAACGGCGTGATGTCCCTGAAGAGGACCTCAAGGCATTGTCCGAACTGGACAGTGGAGACCCGCACAAGATCCAGATCCCAGACTGATCCTTCATGATGCCCGGTTCCCTGCGTCGCCTCCGCTTCTGGCTCCCCCTCGGACTCGGTCTCATTCATGCCGCCTCCGGGCTCCTGGCGGACGACGCGGCAAAGGTCGATTTCGACAAGCAGATCCGGCCGTTGTTTGTCGAACACTGTCACGACTGCCACGGCCCCGATACCCGCGAGGCCGGGCTCCGGCTGGACCGGCGAAACGCAGCCCTTGCCGGTGGCGATAGTGGACGGGTCATCGTTCCCGGTCAGCCCGAGGCGAGCCTGCTGCTCGACCTGATCAGCGGAAACGACGCCGACCGCGTCATGCCCCCTGACGGCGACACGCTCACCGCCGAACAACTCGAACTGGTCCGCCGCTGGATCGCCCAG
>CAZUXX010000361.1:0-4702 GCA_964624215.1 uncultured Planctomycetaceae bacterium | reverse complement strand
GGCCCACGTTCAGGCGACACGGCAACCAGTCATCGCGACTGGTCCCCCCGGAGCCGACAGCATGCGCGAGTTTGCCCCCGCAAGTCGCACAGTTCTTCCAGAACCGGACGCCACCGGCAAACGCTGGTGGCGCTCACTCGACGAACTTGCCCGCACACCCGAGTTCCGTGAGTACCTCTACCGGGAATTCCCGCGGAACGCCGATGCCTGGCTCGCCGGATCTCGACGTGACTTCCTCCGCCTCATGGCCGCCTCGTTCGCCCTCGCCGGCCTGGGCGGCTGCGGCTCCGACAGCCCTCCCGAGAAAATCGTTCCTGCCGTGCGCCAGGCCGGGCATCTCCCTCCGGGTTCGGAAGAATACTTCACAACCGCCATGGAACTCGGCGGGGTCCCCCTCGGACTCGTCGTCCGCAGCCGCGACGGTCGGCCGATCAAGATCGAGGGAAACCGCCGGCATCCCGGCTCGCGTGGAGCCACCCACGTGTTTGCCCAGGCAGCGACCCTCTCCCTCTACGATCCCGACCGGCTCACCACAATCCTGCACAAGGGGCAGATCTCCTCGAAGGACGAACTTCGTCGATCCCTCATCACGATTCAATCCCGGCTCGATCGTGTTGGGGGTGCAGGGCTGTGGATTGTGTTGCCCTGCTCGACAAGCCCCACCCTGCAGCGCCTGCTCGGACAGCTCGGCAACCGCTGGCCCGACGCCAGGTGGTGCGTTTACGAACCGGCCGTCCCCGGCCCATCACACGGCGACGCCGGCAGGAACCACGCCGTCTATGCCTTCGACCGCGCTCGGGTAGTGGTCAGTCTCGACTGCGACTTTCTTGCCGCGAGGGACCGTCCGCTCAACGAACTCAACGATTACATCTCTGTCCGCCGCATGGCAGCCCGCCCCGAAGGGGCACCACCTGCTACCGAATGGATGGTCCGGCATTATCACCTCGAGCCCACTCCCACACTGACGGGGGCCAAAGCCGACCATCGGCTCATCCTCTCTCCCGCCACCCTCGAATCGACCGTCACGGAACTGGCCCGGCGTCTCGGAGTCCTCGACTCGCCCGCGTCTGCTGCGTTGAACAAGGCCACGACTCCTGAGATCGGAGAATGGCTCGACGCCGTTGTTCAGGATCTGCAGGACAACCAGGACGCCGCCGTCGTCGCCATCGGAGACCATCTTCCCCCGCGTCTCCACAGACTCGCTGCCGCCATCAATGCGTCGATCGGTGCCGTCGGGAACACGGTCAACCACCGTCCCTCAGCGGTGATTCCTCCCTCCGCCGGTGTCTCTCCGGGCGCCGCCGGCCTGCAGCAACTGACCGAGGCGGTGGCCGAAGGTCGCACCGAAGCGGTCCTGGTCCTCGGCGGCAACCCGGCATTCGACGCCCCTGCCGACATCCCCTTCGCCGAGTCACTCCCGAAGGTTCCCTTCACGCTCGCGCTCGTGCCGGAACCGAACGAAACAGCCCGGCTGTGTGAGTGGGCCGTCCCGGAGTCTCATTTCCTTGAGGCGTGGGGAGACGTCCGGTCCCCGTTGGGGGTGGCGTCGATCGTACAGCCTCTCATCCGGCCGCTGTACGAGAGCCTCTCTCGCATCGAACTGCTGCAGGAGTTGCTGGGAGACGAGGTCAATGGACTGGCCGCAGTCCGGGAGACATGGCGACAGCAATGGGGCGACGAATCCTTCGAATCGTCCTGGCAGCAGGCACTCAGGCTCGGAGTGATCGAGACCCCGCAAAGCGACGAGTCAGAGCCTCCCCCGGCAGAACCCGACTTTCTCCGGGACGACAGCGATGCCGACACTCCCGCCACAGCCGCACCGCAGGCATGGACAGTTCTGTTTCGCCCCGACCCCACCATCCACGACGGACGATTCGCCAACAACGGCTGGTTACAGGAACTTCCCAAACCGCTCAGCAAGCTCACCTGGGACAACCCCGCCTGGATCAGTCACGACGACGCACGAGAACTCGGACTCGAAAACGGGGACGAGATTCGTCTGACGGCCGGCGACCGCTCCGTCACTCTCCCGGTATGGATCGTCCCCGGGCAGCCCCGTCACTGCGTGACCCTCTACTTCGGCTACGGTCGCCGCGAGGTGGGACGGGTAGGGCAGGGGACCGGCTTTGATGTCTATCCACTGCGCACCAGCGATGCTCTCTGGACCCGGGAGGACGTTCAGCTCGAAGCAACCGGTGGCCGCACGCTGCTCGCGTCGACACAGCATCACTTCCTCATGGAAGGGCGTCACCTCGCGCGATCGGGTACCCGCGAGGAGTACCTCGCCGATCCCGAGCACCCCGGATTCGTCCACCCGCCGGAACCCCACGTCGAAGCGAGCTTCTACGACGAATGGCCGTACGAAGGGCACCGCTGGGGAATGGCGATCGACCTCACGGCCTGTACGGGCTGCACCGCCTGTGTCATCGCCTGCCAGGCCGAAAACAACATCCCCGTTGTCGGCAAGGAGGAGGTCGCCCGCAACCGCGAGATGCACTGGATCCGCATCGACACGTGGCATGAGGGGGACGAAGCCAATCCCCGGCAGACGCTCCATCAGCCCGTCACGTGCATGCACTGCGAGAAGGCACCGTGCGAAGTGGTCTGTCCCGTCGCGGCCACGACGCACAGCGACGATGGCCTCAACCAGATGATCTACAACCGCTGCGTCGGTACTCGGTACTGCTCGAACAACTGCCCGTACAAGGTACGGCGATTCAACTTCCTCGACTATTCGGACAGTTTCGTCTCCGAGCCGGTCCTCGAACTGCTCTCCAACCCCGAAGTCTCGATCCGCGAGCGAGGGGTGATGGAGAAGTGCACGTTCTGCGTGCAACGCATTGAGTCCGCCCGGATCGCCGCCGGGAAGGAAGGCCGCCCCATCCGTACCGGCGAAGTCGTGACCGCCTGCCAGGCGGTCTGTCCGGCCCAGGCGATTCACTTCGGCGACCTGAACGACCCCGACAGCACCGTCCACGCCCTCCGCGAACATCCTCTCAGTTACGGCCTGCTCGCGCACCTGAACACGCAACCCCGGACAACCTACCTGGCGGAGGTCACGAATCGATGAGCTCCACCACCTCGGGTCACAACACCGCGAAAGGTCACCCGCGCCTCGAAGGACTTCTGCCCGCCGATGCCACCTATCGCTCCGTGACCTCGGAGATCAGTGGCATCGTGCTCGAGCGGCCGGTGACACGCGGCTGGATCTTCGGATTCCTCTGTGGCTTCATCCTCCTCAATGTCCTGCTTGTTGCGATTGGTGTCCTCTTCGCCAAAGGCGTCGGCATCTGGGGACTGAACATCCCCGTCGCGTGGGGTCTGGCGATCATCAACTTCGTCTGGTGGATCGGCATCGGACACGCCGGCACACTCATCTCTGCAATCCTGCTGCTTGTCCATCAGGACTGGCGGACCAGCATCAACCGCCTCGCCGAGGCAATGACCCTGTTTGCTGTCGCCTGCGCTGCCCTGTTCCCACTGCTGCACCTGGGACGCCCGCAGTTCTTCTACTGGCTGGCACCGTATCCCGCGACGACCGACGTCTGGCCGCAGTTCCGGAGTCCCCTCATCTGGGACTTCTTCGCCGTCCTCACCTACGGCAGCGTCTCGCTGATGTTCTGGTACTTCGGGATGCTGCCCGACCTTGCCACCTTCCGCGATCGCGCTCGCGGACGCTGGAAGCGCCGACTGTACGGCATGCTCTCGCTCGGCTGGCGAAACTCGGCAACCCACTGGATGCATTACCAGCGGGCCTACCTGCTGCTCGCGGCGATTGCCACCCCGCTCGTCGTCTCCGTTCACACAATCGTCAGCTGGGATTTCGCAACAGCGATCGTCCCTGCGTGGCACTCGACCGTCTTTCCTCCCTATTTCGTCGGTGGTGCCATCTTCTGCGGCTTCGCGATGGTCCTGGTCATCACCATCCCCTTGAGGAACATCTACGGCCTCAAGCATCTCATTACCGAACGGCACCTCGACAACATGGCCAAGGTGATGCTCGCAGCCGGCCTGAGCGTCAGCTACGGCTACCTGCTCGACGCGTGGGGGGCCTGGTACCGCAACGAACCACTCGACAGCTACATCTACACCCACAGTTTTACCGGCGAATACGCGACCTATTACTGGGGGCTGATGCTCTGCAATGTCCTCGCGCCGCAGTTGCTCTGGTTCCCGCGATTTCGCCGCAGCCCGGTGACCCTCTTTGTCATCGCCTTGCTGATCAACATCGGCATGTGGCTCGAGCGATTCGTGATCATCGCTCTGAGCCTGTATCGCGATTACCTGCCGTCCTCCTGGGCCAGCTATCACCCGACCACCTGGGACTGGCTTCTCTACCTCGGCACCTTCGGTCTGTTTCTGAGCCTGCTGTTCCTGTTTCTCCGGTTGCTGCCTGCCATCGCGATGGCAGAAGTCCGCGAACTGGTGCACCTGAATCAGGAGGAGCACCCATGAGCGACACCCCGACACCCGCCGTCGCCGGATTGCTCGCCGAATTCACCGGCCCCGACGAACTCCTGCACGCAGCCTCACACGTCCACCAGCACGGCTACCACCGCACCGACGCCTACGCACCATTCCCCCTGCACGGCCTGGCCGAAGCTCTGGGACGCAAACCCACCCCGCTCCCCTGGATCGTCCTCGCCGGTGGACTCGCCGGCGGCTGCGGCATCTACGCTCTCGCCTGGTGGGTCAGTATAGA
>CAZUXX010000360.1:0-4705 GCA_964624215.1 uncultured Planctomycetaceae bacterium | reverse complement strand
CCCGTTCGACATTGCCTGCCGCTTCGTCGGGATCACAACTGATGTACGTCATCCACGCGCCGGACCCGTCGAAGTCGCTGTAGCCGAGCTCGGCGGCTTCGGCGAAACCGGGATCGACGATTTCCCAGTACAGCGGGCTGCCCGATTCGTCTCCGACAATCATCGACAGGAGTTCGGCGGCGAATCGCCGCGGGTCGTTTGCCGCGGGGGCCGGAGCGAGTTGCATCAGGTGCTGCTGTTGCGCCTGTTCGCGGACGAGAAATCCCTTGCCGGGTACGGGTCTCGCTTCGGCAACGTCGCGGGTGGTGACACCGGCAGGCCAGCAGGCACAGTAGCGATCGACCAGCCGCCGGAGTTCGTCGAGGTCGATATTCCCTGCGACGGCGAGCGTGATGTTTCCGGCGACGTACCGCTCGTGGTGATAGTCGCGCATCTGGTCGGCGGTGAGGGCGGAGACACTCTCGATCGTCCCGAGGATGCGGTTGCCCAGCGGATGCCCGGCGAAATGGGTCTGCATCGCCTGGTCGTAGACGAGGAAGGAGGGGGCATCCTCGTACATGCCGATCTCTTCGAGGATCACCTGCTGCTCGAGGGTGAAGTCGGCGGTTCTCAGCGAGGGGCGCATGAGAGCCGAGAGCAAGCGGAACGTTCGCGGCAGGTACTCCGGGAGGATCGCGGCGTAGAACAGGGTCAGTTCTTCGCTGGTGGAGGCGTTATAGCGGGCGCCGACCTCATCGAAGATGCGATTGACGTCGTCCGCGGAGAATTCCTCATTCCCCTTGAACGCCATGTGCTCGAGGAAGTGGCTGACTCCCGAGAGGGCAGGCGGTTCGTCTCGCGAGCCCGCACGGACGAAGAACCCGATCGCGACGCTGTGGGCCCGCGGATTGACTTCGGTGATGATCTGCAGCCCGTTGTCGAGCTGCCACTGATGAAACTGCATAGTTGATATCGCGACAGAGATCGCGACGCAGTGTTCCTGTTTCCGCAACGAAGAGCAAGTCGCGACGTCGGAGCGGGGAACTTGGGAGACGGATTCCCCGACTCCGGTCGAACACAACGTCACCGGGACGCTCGTGAAAGCGATCCGAGAGATACGCTGGCGTTACTCCCCGAGCAGCGACAGCAGTTCGTGGCGATCGCACAGCAGGAGCCGGGTGGAACGCGTCTGACCGGATTGTCTTGAGACTTCGACGAGGAGCTTTCCGGCGGTCTCGTGAGCCAGCGCGTTCTGCAGCTCTTCGGTGCACGAGACGGAGTGCGCGCCGACGCGGGAGATCACGTCATACAGCATGAGAGCTGTTGTCGCATCGGCATGACAGACAAGCAGGCCATGCAGGTTGGTTGTGATTCCCAACTGGGCCCTGAGGTTCTCGTCCAGAGGGAGGAGGCTGGGTGCCGCGGGCGTGGTTACCGATTGGGACTGGCTGATTTCTTTCCAGGACCCGGGGAACACGCGGGACCGCTGCTGAACGGGGGGGCGTTCGGCCCGGTTGTCGACGGGACGTTCCATCAGGGTGACCTGGAGCGCGAGCTCCTTCCCCTCTCGCAACACCACAACACGGACCGTCTTGTTGAGCGGCGTGAGACTGACGCGGTGGATCAGATGCGACTCGTCCTCCACCTGAATGCCATCGAAGGTGAGAATGACGTCGTCGACCCTGAGCCCCGCCGCGGACGCGGGTGTGTCGGGATAGACCTGGACCACGCGAGCGCCTCGGAGCCGGTCGAGCCGGAATCTTCTGGCGGTCGCCAGGGTGAAGTTGTCGTCGAGCCGGACGCCGAGATACCCGCGATGCACGCGTCCATGTTCGAGGAGCTGGTCGACGACGTAACGGACGAGATTGATGGGGATGCTGAAGCCGATCCCCTCGTTCCCTCCCCCCTGTGAGGCAATGGCCGTGTTGATTCCGACGACGTGTCCGTGCAGGTCGATCAGGGGACCGCCGCTGTTGCCGGGATTGATCGCCGCGTCGGTTTGGAGGAAGTCCTGGTTGATGACTTCACGCGGGCCTCCCAGACTGAGCGAGCGACGTCCCTTCGCCGAGATGATGCCGAGAGTGACCGAGCGGCTCAGGCCGAACGGGCTGCCGACCGCAAGAACAAAGCTTCCGATATCGAGATTGTCACTGTCGCCCCAGGAAGCCGTCGCCAGATTCGGCTCTTCGAGGAGCAGGACAGCCAGGTCGGTCGCCATGTCTTCGAGCATCCGCACGGGATGGATGACGCGTCCGTCGGCCAGATGGATGTTCACCTGTGACAGGGGACATCCGAGAACAACGTGACGGTTCGTCACCACGAAGACGGATGAGGTCTTGGGACTCCGCATCAGCACGCCGGAGCCGGTTTCCTCGACGAGATCGGTATAGGTTTCGCGGCGGCACTCGATGTGAACGACTGCCGGCGTCACTCGTGCGGTGACTTCGGAAAGATGCCGGCCGGCATCGTGCAGGGCGGCCAGTCCATCGCCAGCACGCGCTGGTGTCGCTCCCGCAAACGGCGCAGGTTGAGCGACCGCCGCGGACACCATGAACAGATAACTCAGCAGACCCGCTGCGCAGAGGCAGCGACGACGGATCATCACATCACGGCACACGCTGGCAACCCTCCCATCGACTTGCGCAAAACGGAATCGACGGGAGGCGCTTTACCCGGTCACCCCGAGGTCCAGGTCGCGGAGCGTCAGTTCGCGGTCCTGCTGGCGAACCTGATAGTCGTGTGCGGCCTCCCAGTCGGCTTCGCCGTCTCCGGCGGTACCACCGCGCTCCTCCTGGCGGCGCTGGCAACTGATGCACAAGGAAGTGTACGGGAGCGCACGCAGACGAGCGATGGGAATTTGCTTCTTACAGCCTTCACATCGACCGTATGTCCCCGCGCGTATCGCTTCTATCGCCTGCTCAATCTTGGCAAGTTCGCGACTTTCGAGCTGGGCAAGCTGGGAGTTCAGTTCTCGCTCTGCATCGTCATTCGCGACGTCGCACGAATCGCCCTTGGACGCGTCGCCGACGTTGGTCGAGGCGAGCTCCCGCCCCATCAGACGACGAAGCTCATCACGCTGGGCAATGAGGCGATGGTAGAGTCGGATTAATGCATCACTGCGGGCCATGGGTATCTCTTCAGCGAGTGGTCAGGCAGTGCTTCCTCAGGTGCGAGATGTCCGGAGCGTGTTACCCCGGCCACTCGGACCGAAACCATTTGTCCGCCCGGCGAATGTCCTCGCCGGGAGGTCCCTTGGTTGGGAAATTCTAGGCGTCCAACATATGTGAAAAAACTCACGCATCAAGGGATCCACACGCAAGTATTTACAAAACAACGCCTTGTGTCCGTTAAACCGGTCGTCCATGCTCGGTCACGAGGCGGACTTTCTCTCGATTCGCACGCGATTACACTCCGAGGAGAGAGGGATTGCGATCAAAATCGTGTGCCTGCGAACCAATCAGCCTGAATTGATGCCTCCTCTGCCGGAGAGTCGGGTTCACGGGAAAAACCGTTGCATTCTGTCCTGTTTCGCATGTTGATCGTCCTGTGGGGCCGAGTGGGGTGGGCTTGAGCACCAATCAGCCATTACCGGAGCGTGATCGCGGCGCCGCGTTGGCCGTCGGCGGTCAGGCGACCCTCCTGACGCCCGGCGGGCGCGGAGGCGTGGCGACGTTGCGGATCGACGCAGAACCTCGCCACATCGACCGGACGGGTCTGCTACGCCTGGCGAGCGGAGGTCACCTCGCGGATCAGCCTACGGGCCGCGTCCTTTTTGCTCACTGGGGGAACTCAGAGACGGAGGAAGTCGTCCTCTGCCGGGTTACCGAAAGGGTGACAGAGCTTCACTGCCATGGGGGGCGGGCCGCCATTGAGCGGGTTCTGTCCGATCTGGAACGGAGAGGAATCCGTCGAAGTGACAGCACGCAACCGCTCCCGGGAGAGTCGTGGCTGGATGCCGAGTGCCGAATCGCGGTTTCGGAGGCGATGACGCTGCGGTGTGCAGCGATCCTGCTCCGTCAGCAGCAGGGGCTGCTGCGTGAGACGCTGCAACGTGTGATCGACGAACCGGACGCCGATGCGGCACACGCCAGGTTGACCCGCTTGCTGGAGTGGAGCGAGTTCGGACGCCATCTCACGAGACCCTGGTCTGTCGTGCTGGCCGGGCGACCGAACGTGGGCAAATCGAGTCTGATGAATGCCCTGCTCGGCTACAGCCGTTCGATCACCTACGACCAGCCGGGCACAACGCGGGATGTGATTACCGGACTGACCGCTCTCGACGGGTGGCCGATTGAACTGACTGACACCGCGGGCCTGCGGGTGACAGATGACCCGTTGGAAGCCGATGGTGTCCTCGCGGCCCGCCGGCGTCTTGTCAATGCAGACCTGACGCTGCATCTGCTGGATCTCAGCGAACCACCGGAACCGGAGGACGAACGTCTGATGTCCGAGTGGCCTGATGCGATTCAGGTGGCTCACAAATGCGACCTGCCGGCCGCGTGGACACCTCACCCGAGACAGATTCGAGTCTCTTCACGGACGGGTGAGGGAATCGGGGCACTTGTGGAGCAGATGACCCGGCGACTCGTGCCGGCCTTGCCCGCGGACGATCAGCCGGTTCCTGTGCGTGACCGGCTCCCGGAACGTCTCGCCGTTTGCCGACAGCTGTTTGCCAACAGGCAAATCGACGCGGCCCGCCGCTGTCTGGAGGAACTGCTGGTGCCGC
>CAZUXX010000359.1:0-4716 GCA_964624215.1 uncultured Planctomycetaceae bacterium | reverse complement strand
CCGAAGGGGCCGGCTCGGGGTAGTGGAGGCCCCCCGCCCCTGCGCCCAGTAGGGTAAGTCATCCGCACCGCCCGCGCGAAAGGGCTCATCGTCATCGCCGATGCCAAACGCGGCGACATCGGTTCCACAGCCGAAGGGTACGCGCAAGCCTGGCTCGCCGGTGAAGACCCCGACGCTGCGGCGTGGGCCGCCGATGCCCTCACCATCAACCCCTACCTCGGGGCCGACACGCTCCAGCCGTTCATCGATGTCGCCGTCGAACGGAAGGCGGGCCTCTACGTACTGGCACGCACCAGCAATCCCGGAGCCGGATTCATTCAGGACCGCGCCGGAGACGACACACACACCATCTACCAGCACGTCGCACAGCACATCGAATCGGTGAGTCGCACGACAGCCACAAGCGGCAGCTACGGATGCGTGGGGGCGGTCGTCGGAGCCACCTATCCCGAAGAGTTGCGCCAGCTGCGGCAGTTGATGCCCTCGGTACCACTCCTCGTTCCCGGGTACGGATCTCAGGGGGGAACCTCTGCCGACGTCGCCGCCGCCTTCGACAGCGACGGGCAGGGAGCACTTATCAACAGCTCGCGGGGCATCATCTTCGCCTGCCAGAGAAAGGATCTCCAGGACCGGTTCACGGAGGACCGCTGGGAAGACGCCATCGACTTTGCCACCCGCGCCATGATCGACGACCTGCGTCAGCACACTGCTGCCGCACGCCTCGTCGCCGGATAACGCCCGGTACTCCGGAAGCCGTCTCCATACCGTCGCACCAGGTCGCGGGCGCTGCGAGTGACCGACTCTGGTATCATGACCTCATGGGGGTTCCACCGGGAGGCATGATCATGCAGTTGCCGCTTCTCCGTTCCGCCATCCTCACCGGCTTCCTCGCGTCGCCTCTCTTCGCCCAGGCGGTGACGATACAGCAACCGGTCGTGGAGGTCGCCCGCATCAACACGGCGGTGGTCGTCCCGGATCGCGGCTCGACTCTGCTGGGAGGAGTCAGTTCCGCTGCCGACTCCCGCCATCAGGCGGGATTCCTTCCCTTCGGCAGCTCGACAGGCTCGTATCGGTCCCACAGCACGATGCGGGCCCATGTGTACATCCATGACCTCGCCGCCATGGATGCCGCTCTGCTCGCCCATCCGGTGCCGGTAGCCTCCAGCCAGGCTCCCCTGGCGAATTCGCGTGCCGAACATGCCTGGCAGGTGCTGCTGCAGCGCGACCACCAGCAAAGGCGCGACCGGCTCCATCAACCGTCGCTCACCGGCAGATCATCATCCGGCGTCGCCGACGCCAGACGCTCAATGAACTCCTCGCTCAGTCCCGCGGCTCGCCGCGCCTCCCGCTGAAACACCTCTCCCCGCGCCTTGAACGGCCGCAGCGGCCAGTGCAGGTGATTGGTGAACGCTTCCCAGTCGCTCTGCTCCGCCGGCTTCAGTCGCCGGAGCCAATCGATCGCGAACGCCACGTGCGCGATCTCATCGCGGTGAATCGTCCGCATCAACGCGGCACTACGACTGTCACCGACTGCGTCGAAAGCTTCGGCAAACTCCAGCGTGTGATCCAGATTCCGCCCCTCGAAGACCAGCGGCAGCCCCGCCAGGTAATCCATCACCGACCGGAAGCTCTGTGCTTTCTTCCAGATGTAGCAGTTGACCGGACGATCACCGAACTTCAGCCCGAGACGGGCCGCCCGCTCTGCATGCATCCGGGTATGCCGCTGCTCGTCCCGCATCACCGTCACCATTCCGCGGCGAAAATCAGCCGGTGCCTCCGGAAACCGCAGCAGCACCCACGCCATCACCTCCAGTGCCTGCAGTTCGTGATTCGCCATCAGATGATGCGCCAGCGCCCGCTTGTTCGGATCCGCAAATGCCCCCATCCGGGGCATCGCCGGGGCAGTGCGCCGCGGAGCAAACTCGAGATTCGCCGGACGCCCGGGAACATCCACCTGCCGGGCCGGTCCGGGTTCCTCATCTGTCAAAGGTTCTTCCGGTGCGGCCAGCTTCGCGTCCACATCATCCGAAAGCAGAACCTGCTCCGCCCATTCACGAATTTCCACGATCGATCATTCCCGAGTGCCGAACCGATTCTCCAGATCTCTCCTCCGATCTTATCCGCCCGCTCAAGTCACGCCGCCCGAGCCAATGACAAGGACGTTCGCTCTTTGGCGATCTCATCCTCCGGCAAAGTCCGAACGTCTGCATGCCAATCGCGGCATGAAGACGTCGGCACAACATCGGACGCAAAGCGGCAGTGGCCAAAGTGCACATCACCGCGCGTTCCCGACACAGATCGAGTGGACGCATCTCCGCCCGTTTCGGTAAGCTCAATTCCCACCTTCAATTCCTTCCGTTTGTCGACCGCCCGACGGCCCGGCCGCGGCGGTGCGACTCTATTGAGGACATTCGATGAACCCGCCTGCACCCTCCAATCGACGCGACTTCCTCAAGACCGGCTCTGCCGCAGTGAGCATCAGCGCCCTCGCCGCATCGTTTCCCGGTTCCGCGGGAGCGTTCGTCGACGGCAACGAAACCTTGCGGGTCGGTCTCGTCGGTTGCGGTGGACGCGGGACCGATGCAGCCAACAACGCGCTGCGGGCCGATCCGTACACCAGACTCACGGCAATGGCCGATGTCTTTGAAGACAAGCTGACCTTCAGCGAACGCACCCTCAAGCGGCAGAAGGAGATCGCCGACCGGGTCGACGTCCCTGACGAGCATCGCTTCGTCGGCCTCGATGCCTACAAGAAGCTCATTGACGTCGTCGACGTCGTGCTGCTGTGCACTCCTCCCGGCTTCCGACCCGAGCATTTCAAGGCCGCTGTCGAAGCCGGCAAGCACATCTTTATCGAGAAGCCGATGGCCACCGATGCCGTCGGAGTTCGCTCGGTCCGCGAAACCGTCGAGCTGTCGAAATCCAAACCAATCTCCGTCGTCGCCGGATTCTGCTGGCGCTACGACTACGCCCGCAAAGTACTCTTTGAACGCATTCTCGACGGGCAGATCGGCGATGTCCTCGCGATCTACGGAACCTATCTCACCAACCCCGTCCGTCCGATGCTCCCCGAGCACCGCCGCGACCCCGGCATGACCGACCTCCAGTGGATGATTCGCAACTGGTACAACTTCACCTGGCTCTCGGGAGATGGGCTCGTCGAACAGGCCTGTCATACCGTCGACTGGCTCGCCTGGGCCAAAGGGGACACACCACCCGTCTCCTGCACCGCCGTCGGCGGTCGCCAGTCCCCGGCTGCCGGAGGGAACATCTACGACCACATCGAGGTCAACTACGTCTGGGAAGACGGCTCTCGCGGATTCCTGGCCCAACGACAGATCTCCGGCTGCCACAACGAGAACAGCCTCTATGTGCTCGGCTCCAAAGCGCAGGCCCAGATCAAGGGAGGCGTCTCCATCTCCGGCCCCGATCCCTGGAAGTACGAGGGCCCGACCCCCAGCATGTACCAGGTCGAGCACGACGAATTCTTCCGTTCCATCCGTGACGGCAAGAACCACAACGACGGCGACCGGATGTGGAAGAGCACCCTCATGGCCATCATGGGCCGCATGGCCGCCTACACCGGGCAGCAGTTGACATGGGAGCATGCCCTCAACTCCGAAGAGAAACTGGTCCCCGACATCACCAACGGCTGGGACACCCCCGTCGAATTCCCCGGCTACGCGATCCCCGGGGTGACAAAACTCATCTAGATCGCCGGCCGAAAGACGTCGCGTCCGAGTCAACGTCCTTCTGAAGTGAAAGCGGGCGAGCCCCGAATCAATCGTTTCGGGGCCCGCCCTCAGAGGGAGTTCGCTCGCCGTTCCTCCTTGCGACCGATTGGCTCCGGTCACCCGCAACGGGAGTGAATCCCGGCGCAGCCTCTACGCGTCGGCCTCGCCGGATTCCAGTGCAGACGGGTTCGTCGCATAGCTGACAAGCTCCTTCATCTTCTTCGCCTGTCGCCGCGTGCGGAGCAGGTCGAGGCCAACGATCATCGACAGCCCCATCCCGATCGCTCCCTGCTGGCGATACGTCTCATGGCCCCACAGCTCCGCCGTGAACGCGATCACACCGAAGGCGAGACACATCAGAAACACCACCTGCTTGGTGCGGCACAGTGTGATCAGTTGTCGGGTCCGATGTTTCGCCACCGCCTGGCGGGCAGAGATGTTGGCAACCTCCCGCATCGAATCGATATTCGATCGCAGCTCGTTCAGTTCTTCTTCTCCAAGCCGCGGTCGTGGTCTCCGCTTCGGCTCTTCCTGAGTCTCCCCCGACGGCATCTCACTCGCTTCATGCGACACCTGCGGCAAGGCAGTCGTCACAGGTTTCGTGACGACTGTCGACTGCAACGCCGAAGCCTGGGCGGAGTCCCCTTCCGATTCCGGACGGCGACATCGATTGAGCAGTTGCTGCATATACGCCGCAACCGGATCCTCCTCTTCTTCACTCGTTGAAGGCTCGATGCCACGAACACCAGCCGACGGAACAGTTGGCTCGTCGCTCCGCGATTCGCTCGTGGAGGCCGATGTCGGTGCCGCCGATCCCGTCTGAGGGCTCTGCTCCTGACGCCGTGACAACTCGTCAAGCGATCCTTCCGGAAGACCGAACAACGCCGCCAGCTCAGAACGCAGACGATTCCCTTCGCCGCTGCACGGTTCCGGCAGAGGCTCGCTCTTCTCCTGAGCCGGTACGCTCGCAATCGCAGGCTGC
>CAZUXX010000358.1:848-4720 GCA_964624215.1 uncultured Planctomycetaceae bacterium | reverse complement strand
GTGGACGAGACCTTCCGGAACGGGTTTCGTTTCGGAAGCGGTAGAGAGGGGCTCCGATGCAGTCAAAAGTGCCGCCAGTTGCCGGGTTTTCCGCCTGAAGGAGAACGGGTTCCGAAGACCTCCGGGAATGGATGGTCGGGCAGAGCGGAGGCGGTTCTGATGGGGGGGCAAGCGGATCCGGGCATCGCTCACGGCGTGGCTCAGCAGTACACTGGGGTGGACATTTCCTCCGCCGGCGACCGTCATGATTCGACTTCAGTTCCCCGAATTCCTGCTGCTGGCGATTCCCCTGATTTTCGTGTTCTGGCGGTGGGGACACTTTCGTCCAGCCTGGGTGTGGCTGGTGCCGATCGTCGCCTGGGCGGCCGGGGCCGTGTGGTTGTGGACCGTGCCGTGGTGGGCTCATCTGTGGCTGGTTCTTTCGGTGGCGTTGTACTTTGCCCCGTGGCTGAAGCAGACCGGTGTGACGGGATTCCTGCGTCTGTCGCTGGTGGCGCTGCTGCTTTTGGCAATGAGCGGCCCGGAATGGGATCTGGGGGGGAACGGCATCGACGTTATCGTCGTTGCGGACCGTTCCCGCTCGATGCCGCCCGGCAGTGAGAAAAGTGTCAGGGAGCTCATCCGGAACATCGAGACAAACCGCCGGCGGGGTGACCAGGTTGCGGTGGTGACGTTTGGTGCCACGGCGGCCGTCGAGCACGACCTCTCGGGAGTCACACAGACGGGCGATCAGTTTCTGCACGAAGTTTCTCCGGATGCGAGTGACCTGAATGAGGCACTGCTGACCGCGCTTGACCTGGTCGACCGGAATCGGCCGGCCCGGATTCTGGTGCTTTCGGACGGGGAATCGACCGGCGCGCCGGCCACGTTTGCGGCGCGACGTGCCCGGGAAGCGGGGGTTCCGATCGACTACCGCCTGTATGAACGCCTGCGGGTCGGTGATGTGGCGATTCGTGATCTGAGCCTGCCGGAAGAGGTCGATCCTCTGGAGCCATTCCAGTTCTCTGTCGAGATTTCAAGCGATCGGAACGTGGCAGGAACAGTCCAGATCCTGCGAGATGGCGAGCCGTTTGTGACGCGCGAAGTCAATCTGCTGCCGGGACTCAACCGCGTTCCATTTCGGGACGTTCTCGCCCGTGGCGGGATGCCGCAGTACGAAGCCGTGGTGACGGTCGAGGGGGATCCGCTTCCCGAGAACAATCGTGGTCAGGGGATCGTGCGTGTTGTGGCAGGTCCGCGACTGCTGGTACTGAACAGCGACGGGGAGCGGGGGAACCTCGTGCGGGAACTCGAATCGGGTCAAATCGCCGTCGATGTTGCGGTCGCTGAAGAACATCCGCTGATGCAGGATTCGCTTGACGGTTACCGGGCCGTGATTATCGAGAATGTCCCGGCGAACGCGCTGGGACGGCAGAAGATGGAGCGGCTGGCGCAGTTTGTGGAAGACCTGGGAGGCGGGTTGATGCTGACCGGAGGTCAGCGAAGTTTCGGTGCCGGAGGCTATTTCAAAAGTCCGCTGGATGCGGCACTGCCCGTCTCGATGGAGATGCGGGAAGAGCACCGCAAGACGCGGGTGGCGATCGCGATTGCCCTGGACCGTTCGGGGTCGATGGCGATGCCGGTCTCGGGCGGGCAGGTGAAGATGGATCTGGCGAACCTGGGGACGGCGGAGGTGATCCGGCTGCTGTCGCCGGGGGACAGTGTGGCGGTGATCGCCATCGACAGTTCGCCGCACATCATCCAGCCACTGACTGACATCAACGACCCTGAAGAGATCGCCCAGAAGGTCCTGAGCATCGAGAGTCTGGGTGGGGGGATCTTCGTTTATGAGGCTCTGGTTGCTGCCGGGCGAGAGGTGTCCCAGGCCGAGCAGGCGACGAAACACATCATCCTCTTCTCGGATGCGAACGACAGCGAGGAGCCGGGTGACTACAAGAACCTGTTGAAAAAGTTCGAGGCTTCGGGGATCACGGTCAGCGTGATCGGGCTGGGGACTGCGGGCGATGCGGATGCCAAGCTGCTCGAGGAGATTGCGCTGTTGGGCCGCGGGAACATCATGTTCACCGATGATGCGAAGGAACTGCCTCGGTTGTTTGCGGAAGACACGATGAGTGTGGCCCGCAGCAGCTTTGTGCAGGCGGATCCCGAAACGCAGCCGGAGGGTATTCCCGGATCGATGGTTGCGAATGCCCAATTGATGGGGGGGCTGCTGGATCTTGCCGGTGGGGGATTCCCGACCACCGGGGGCTACAACCTGAGCTATCTGAAGCCCGAAGCAACGCTGGCCGTCAAGAGTAACGACGAATATGACGCCCCATGGTCGGCGTTCTGGTACCACAAGCTTGGTCGAGTTGCGGCGTTGACCCTGGAAGTGGACGGACAGTTTTCGGGCAGCTTCGGACAGTGGGCGAACTATGACGATTTCCTCATCACCCATGCCCGCTGGCTACTGGGAGAAGATCCGACGCCCGAGGTGTATATCGATCTGCAGCGGGTGGGACAGAATGCTGTTTTGACTGTGGAACTCGATCCTGATCGACCTGAGAAGGGGACGGGTGCGCGGCCGGAGGTTGTCGTCCTCCCACCGGGTGAGGATCGGACCGAGCCGATCAGACCGGAGCTCACGTGGATCGGACCGGACACGCTGCAGACGCGGTTTCGTCTGGAGAAGCCGGGGACGTATCGCACGATGGTCGTTAGCGAGAAACGGGCCGGAGAGAAGCAGCCGCGTCTGACGCGTGGACCGGCGGTGACGCTTCCATACTCACCGGAATTTGATCCCCGGCATGCGACTGTTCAAGGGAGGGCGATTCTGGACGAGGTTGCCGAACTGAGTGGAGGGGTGGCCCGGACAGACGTGCTGGAAGTGCTGTCCGATCCCCCGCGCTCGGCCCGCAGCATGTCGATGTTGCCGGTGCTGTTTGCGACGATTCTCGTGCTGCTGGTGCTCGAAATTGCCGGGCGGCGGTTGTCGCTGTGGGAGACGCTGGCGGAAGCGACAGACAAGGCGGTTCCGACGTCGCTGCGGCCGACGCAATGGATGCCGCGGCGTCGCGAGAGACGGAGAGGGGCGGGCAAGGCGGAGAGGGCGTCTGATCCGGTCGAAGCGGCAGCGGTGGGATCGCCTCCGGCCGAGTCGCCGGAACGTGCCGCCCCGTCACCCAGACAGGCACCGACGGCGACACCGGACAGGCCGGTGAAGGATATTTTTGCGGCCGCGAAAGATCGCGCCCGGCGTCGGACGAAGTAAGGCGTCGGAAGGGCGTCAGAATGTGCCGCGCGGGATGCGATCGTTGCTTTAGCGATGGAGTCCGTTTGTCGTCCAGTCGCCGCCCTGACGGTCCTGAAAGGACCTATTCCCATTCGATTGTACTGGGGGGTTTCGAACTGATGTCGTAAACGACCCGGTTGACCCCTTTGACGCTGTTGATGATTCTCGTGGAGACTCGCTGCAGAAGGTCGTACGGGAGTCGCGACCAGTCGGCGGTCATGAAGTTGTCGGTATCGACCGAACGGATCGCGATGACGTCTTCGTAAGTGCGGGCATCTCCCATCACTCCCACGGTCTGGAGGGGGAGCAAGACGGCGAACGCCTGCTGCACTTCCTGGTAGAGCCCGACCTTTCGCAGTTCCTCGATGAAGATCGCGTCCGCGGCGCGAAGCGTCTCCAGACGCTCCGGAGTGATAGCACCCAGGCAGCGCACAGCCAGCCCCGGCCCGGGGAAGGGATGCCGCCAGATCAGGTCGTCCGGCAGCCCGAGCTCGAGTCCCATGCGGCGGACCTCGTCCTTGAACAGATCCCTCAGCGGTTCGATCAGTTCGAAGCCGAGTTCTTCCGGGAGGCCACCGACATTGTGATGCGACTTGATGGT
>CAZUXX010000358.1:0-838 GCA_964624215.1 uncultured Planctomycetaceae bacterium | reverse complement strand
CCGTCCCGGTTGGCACCCGATTCGATCACATCCGGGTAGAGGGTCCCCTGTGCGAGGAAGCGGGCATCTTCGACCTGCTCCGCCTCGGCACGGAAGACTTCAATGAACAGTCTGCCGATGATCTTCCGCTTCTCCTGCGGATCGGTGACCCCTTTCAGTTCATTAAGAAACTGGTCCCGGGCATCGACCACGTGCAGGTCGGTCTTGAAATGGTCACTGAACTGTTCGCGAACCTGCTCGGCCTCTCCTGCCCGCAGCAGCCCGTTGTCGACGAAAATGCACGTCAACTGCGGACCAATCGCCTTGAACAGCAACGCTGCTGTCACGGAGGAATCGACACCTCCCGAGAGCCCGCAGATCACGCGACTGGTGCCGACCCGCTCGCGGATGGTGGCGACTTCGCGTTCGATCAGCGAGGCGATCCGCCAGGTGCCGCGGGCTTTGCAGATGTTCCTGACGAAGTTCCGCAGCAGGGTTGTTCCGTGTTCGGTGTGCGTCACCTCGGGATGAAACTGGAGCCCGTAGATCGGCAAGGTGTGATGCCGGATGGCCGCGTTGGGACAGGTCTCTGTCGCCAAAAGGGAAGAAAAGTGCTCCGAAAGGTTGCGGACCTGGTCTCCATGCGACATCCAGACGGTGAAGTGCTGGGGCACTCCTTCGAGCAGCGGGTCGTCGGCATGGCTGACACAGGGGGTGTGCCCGAACTCCCGTGATCCCGACGGAGTGACCTCACATCCCAGGTTCTTGCAGGTCACCTGCATTCCATAGCAGATCCCGAGGATCGGGATGCCCAGATCGAAAATGGCCGGGTCCGGCTGCGGAGCGCCGGGAGCATACA
>CAZUXX010000357.1:3896-4742 GCA_964624215.1 uncultured Planctomycetaceae bacterium | reverse complement strand
CCATGTGACGTCTCATGCAACGGGACGACTCGCCCGCATCGAAGTCTCCCGCGGCGGTCATGTCCAACCCGGAGAAGTACTCGCATGGATCGAGGCCACGCAGCAGTAAGAGTCTTCTTTGCGGTCGCGCTAGCCGCCGCGCTGCTCGGCACAAGACCGGCGCCGGCGATTGAGTTTGCAGCGTCGCTCGAAGAAGCCCGCCGGGCTGCCGGCGACGCAGACCGGCTGGTCCTGCTGACCTTTTCCAGTCCGACATGTGGCTGGTGTCGAAAGATGGCGAGTTCGACCTTTGCCAGTGAGCAACTCGACCGGATCGAAGAGAAATTTCTGTGGGTGCGTGTCGATGTTGAAGATGAGCCCGGGCTGGCGGCACGCCTGCAGGTCGGCGGTGTCCCACACACTGTTGTTCTCGACGCGAAGGACCGGGTGATTGCGTCGCAGCCGGGGTACATGCCACCCGCGTCGTTCCTGAAGTTTGTCGACGCTGCCCTGGCAAACCCTGTTCCGCTGGAGGTCGTCGAGTCAGGGATCGTGGATGCACTCGACAAACTTGAATCCGTTACTTCGGACGAGCGGCGGAAGGCTGTCGAGGAGGCGATTGTCTCGATGAGCCGGTTCCAGGCCGCTAATCGGGAACTTCTGTTGCAAAGGTTTGAAGCAAAGAAGGACCAGCTCCGCCCGATTCTGATCGAACTGCTCGGTGACGAGCGACTTGCGATCCGGGCAACTGCGATCGGAACGCTCCATCGGCTGAAGCTGGGGGATCTGCCCTTTGATCCGTTTGCCGATGCTCAGGTGCGAAAGGAACAGGTCGCCGCATGGAGTGCCACGGTTGAGACCGAGGAT
>CAZUXX010000357.1:0-3886 GCA_964624215.1 uncultured Planctomycetaceae bacterium | reverse complement strand
AGGATTCTGGTGTTCAACCCGACGCTGAATAGATCCGGCCGGGCTCCTGGCGGCGGTGAAGCACGTGCCTGTCCTGCGATCCGTTGACACAGGCAGATCGGCTACGATCGTGCTGGCTGCGCTTGAACGAAGTGGTTCTGACCCGCGGCACGATTTTGCTGCCGCCTGTGTTTGCCGGGATGATGACAATGGCTGGTGAAACTGCGCTTGTGACGGGAGCGTCTTCCGGAATTGGTCTCGAACTGACGCGCCTGTTCGCGGCGGATGGGTCGAATCTGATCCTTGTCGCCCGTCGGCAGGAGGCACTCGAGACACTTGCAGCGGAGTTGCGCAGTGCGCATGGGATCGCGGTGACGGTGATGAGCTGCGATCTCAGCCGTCCCGGAGCGGCGAAGGAACTGTTTGAACGCGTCGAACGGGAAGGGGTGCAGGTTGATGTCCTGGTGAACAACGCGGGCTTTGGAAAGATGAAGCCGTTTCACCAGATCCCGCCGGACGTTCATGAACAGATGCTTCAGTTGAATGTGGTCGCACTGAATCAGCTCACCCGGTTGTTCGTCACCGGCATGATCGAGCGGGGTTACGGACGCATCTTGAACGTTGCGTCGACCGCATCGTTCCAGCCCGGTCCCAACGCGGCCGCCTACTACGCCTCGAAAGCGTACGTGCGGTTTCTGTCGGAGGCGATCGCCGAGGAACTGCGCGGCACCGGAGTCACTGTGACGTGTCTGTGCCCGGGGCCGACGCGTACGGAGTTTGGTGCGATCTCCGCGATGGAAGAAACCCTGCTGTTCAAACACGCCATGGATGCGAAGACGGTCGCGCGTCGTGGTTACCGCGGCCTGCGTTCGGGTCGAACGGTGGTCATCACCGGGCTGGGGAACAAGCTGCTCGCTTTCAATTCGAAGTTGCTGCCGAGCTGGATTGTCCGGAAGGTTGTCCAGCGACTGCAGCCGGTTGAAGAATGACGCGGCCGGGCGGCATTCGTCGCCAACCTGGTACAGACCTCCGGAGGTGGGGCCTCCTGGCGAATCGCCGACCCGGGGTTTGCGGACTTGCTCGTGAAGGACAAATCAGCCAATATGGATGGGTGGCTTCACCGGTCCTTCTGGAGCAATGCGACGTGCTGTCGATTTACGACCGCCCGGGGCGCCTGTGTGATGGAATTCCCCGCCGCACGCTGCTGCAGGCGGGAGGGTTAGCGGCCATTGGCGGAGCGGGGTTGCTCTGTCAATCCGACGGGATGGCCGGGACCAGGCGGACAGGCCGGGCAAAGTCTCTGATCGTCCTGTTTCTGATGGGTGGTCCGCCCCAGCACTCGACGTGGGATCCGAAGCCGCTGGCTCCCCCGGAGGTTCGTGGAGACGTTGGCCCGATCGCGACCAGTGTGCCGGGGATCACGATCGGCGAACTGCAACCGCTCACGGCCCGGATGATGGAGCGGATTGCCGTGCTAAGGGCCGTTGTGACGGGCGATAACGCGCACTCGTCGAGTGGTTACTACATGATGACCGGGGTGCCGCACATCCCGATGAACCAGGAGAATGCCAATCCCGGGTTTCCGAACGACCACCCCAATCTGGGGGCCGTCGTCGCGCGATTGCGTGGCACACAGTCTCCCCTGCCGGGGGCCGTGAGGCTCCCGAACCGGATCTTCAATACGGATGGCAGCATCTGGCCCGGCCAGGGGGCCGGCTGGCTGGGAAACTCTGTCGACCCCTGGCTGTTCTCGTGTGAACCTGCCTCGGCCAGCTTCGATGTTCCGCAGTTTCGGCTGGCAGCAGATGTGACGCTCGACCGGCTGTCGCAGCGGCGATCCCTGCTGAATCAGCTCGATGATCAACTCCGTGAGATCGATCGGTCGCGGGCCCTCGAACGGTATCGCGGGGAGCAACTGCAGGCGTTTGATCTGTTGTCGACTTCGAAGGCCCGGGAGGCCTGTGACCTGAATCTCGAGCCGGACGAGGTTCGCGAGCGGTACGGTCGAAATCAGTTTGGCCAGAGTGTACTGCTGGCCCGGCGACTGGTGGAAGCCGGGGCCCAGTGTGTGCAGGTCAACTGGTTTCGCGGACCTGACGAGCCGTCGGACAACCCCTGCTGGGACAGTCACAAGGATGAGACGAGCCGGTTGCGGAACGTATTGATTCCGCCGTTCGATCTTGCCCTGACGGCCTTGCTCGAGGATCTTGATCGAACCGGGAGACTGGATGAGATCGTTGTCGCCTGTCTGTCGGAATTCGGGCGGACCCCGCGGTTCAACTCTCGAGCGGGCCGGGATCACTGGGGCCATGTGTTCTCGGTTGCTCTGGCCGGGGGCGGGATTGTCGGTGGCCAGGTGATCGGGGCGTCGGATGAGCTGGGGGCCTGGCCTGTGGGAGAAGTCGTGCATCCTCCGGACATTCTGGCGACCCTGTTCTGGCAACTGGGATATCCACCACACACCGAGATTTTCGATCCGGCGGGTCGGCCGCTACCGATTGCCCGTGGTGAGGTGATTTCCGGACTGGTTTGAGAGCCGGTCCGGCCTGGGGTGCAGCCGGCGCGAACCGGGTTCGTTTGTGATTGCGGGAAGTCGCGGTCAGTAAGGAGATGGAGATTGCCGCCGTTCCAGGACGTTTGTCGGATTGGTCTGGTGATCAGTGGCTTTCGGCAGGAAACGCACGGGTGATGAAACAGCAGAAAAACGGGGTTGACGGGATCATCGGACTTTACGCATATTTTGAACGTAGTGAATTGACACTGCCCCCCGGGGCTCTAAGATTGAACTGGAATTTGAATCCGGGTCGTCCTCGTGTTTCTGGTGCTGTGCTCGCGAGTGATGTCGAGGCGGCAGGACGACGGATCAGGCTTGAAGGTTCCGCTGGACCAGATCGAGACGCTTCTCGTGAATGCGGGTCAATCCCCCGCGAAGGTTGTGAGAAACGTCGGACACACCGTACACCTGAGTTTGCCCCGCGCATGGCATAGCCGTGTCTGAGGTTCCGGTTCCGGGCGGACCGGTTCAGCGGCATGCTGTGGGGACGTGTCCAGCATCCCAAGCCGTCTGCGTGGTCGAGACCGATTGTGACCGTTCGGCCCACAGGCGCCTCGGATTCGGAGAAGTCTGCGGCCGGGTGTTCTTCACCCGTGTCGCTGTGTGGACAGTATCGGATCGCCGTGTCGATCCCCATGTTCTTGTAGCCGGCAGGTGAGTGCTTTGCCGGTTGCACTCTTTCAGTAGCCGCTTTCGAGAATTGTCACAGCGGCTGCTTTCGCCACCGATGCTCGTCGGCCGAGGCGCTGGCCACGGTCGGGAACGGGGTGGCCTGAGGCTTCGTGCTTCACAGATGGAACTGCCTTTTTCTGGCCAAACTGGAATGTGCTGTATGGCTGCTCAACGCTCCCGGACGCGCCGACCCTCCAAGAAAGCTGCCTCGGACGAGGCGACTCTGGAATTCGATCGCGAGGAACGCCTCCAGGACGAATTCGATTTCGGAGACGACGATTTCGGTGCAGATATCGTCGACGAGTCGGGATCGGAGGAAAAGCCGGAGCGTCCCGCGACGCGAACACGTCGCCGTCGTTCCCGCTCGACCCAGTCGGCCGACGAGACGCCTTCGCAGGAGAGCGAAGTCGCCGAGACCGAATCCGACGAGAGTGGGAGTTCGTCTGATCCATCTGCTTCTGCAGGAGAAGGGGGTGCGGAAGCGAGTGAGGAAGGGCAACCCCGCAAGAGCCGTCGGCGTCGGCGTCGGCGCGGTCGCGGACAAAGTGATGACCGTCCTCCGCAGAGCCAGTCGAAGCGGTCGCGCTCCCAGCAGCGTGGTGGCCGCGATCGGGGTGGTCGGGGCTCGCAGCGTCGAGGTGGAAGCGGCGGTTCCTCCGGGCAACGGTACCAGAAGGCGAC
>CAZUXX010000356.1:1955-4746 GCA_964624215.1 uncultured Planctomycetaceae bacterium | reverse complement strand
GGGCCCCAGTTCGCGGCGGTCCCAGACGGGGTGAATGTTGGGGAGTAGAAAGTCGCCGAACTGGCGGACAAAGGTGCGTTTGTAGCCGGTGAGGGGTTCGGAGGTTGTCAGGGGGATGTTTGCTCCGAGCCAGAAGCGGAGGCGGTCGGCGGCATACTGCAGATCGGCTTCTTCGTAGCGTGCGAATGTCAGCCCTTCGTTGCCGATGCAGACGGCGAGGGTGAGCCGCGGAGAGAATTGCTGAACGAGGCGGGAGACGCCATCGATTTCGTCGGTGGACCGGGGATCCCAGATCCCCAGGATGACGACCCGATAGCGGAGCTCAGCGGCGATGGCGAGCGTGCGGGGTGTATTGTGCGAGTCGTAGCCGTAGAGGATGAGTCCGTCGAAAGTCTGGCGGAGGAGGGTGAGGTCGTCGCGGAGGGAGGAGGTGGTGACCTGCCGGGCTTCGTGGGGATTCCGGGGATCGACTCCGGAGGGGGAGTAGCCGACCAGGAGCGGCGGACGCGAGGCGGAGAGGAGATCGGGAAGCGGGACTCGACTTGAGATGCGTTGTGCGGCGGCGACGCTGGTGAGGAGGAATGCGAGGAGCAGGGCGGTGCACCTTGCGGGACCGGTGTAACGGGAGCGTGATCTGCCGGAATCGGAGTTTCTCATGCCGCGTCTCCGTTTGCTTCAAGTCGGGGCCCCGGTGTGGAGGGTGTGATTGGCTCCGGATGATGGCAGCAGGTGTCTCGACCGTCACGTCTGGCATTGCCGCTCCGATTCGAGCGTGACGGGGCCGGGTGATGCGGTGGAGTGAGAAATGAGTGAAAGCGCCGGTGTTCAAACCCCGATATCTTCCGCAGCCAGTTTGGTCAACTTGGTCCCCGGAACAAGGTACGCGACCCGATGCATTCTCACCTCCCCATCCGTCACCTGATTCGCAGCGTCGAGGAGCGACGGAAGTCTGGCGAGGGACAGCCGACATTGCCTTCCACACTGACGACGTTCGTTGCAGGGATTTGCGAACTGTTCGAGCCATTCACCGGGGTGGCCCGGGCGGGCTACGAGTGCATGTACGGCGAGGACCGCTGGGAGGTTGCCGTATTTCTGGGGGCGACGGAGGCGGTGGGAGGTGCTGCGGACGGGAGCCTGGTGCCGGCGAACTTTCGTTTTGATGTGCTGGAGCTGGTGCGGCGGTTCGACCGCATCACGTCGCTGACATGGAACGCGATCCCCAACGGGCACGCCTTCCTGGCAGAATCGCAGATGGAATCGTTTCTGACGGTGGAGGGATCGGGTGCCGGTCATGACCTGAGCATGCAGGTGCATGCGGTCGCGCCGGAGGCGATTGGTCCGGCGATGCGGCAGTATGTTGACGGCCGGGTGGAACTGGTGTGATGCCGGTTCGCGCGGGGGGCTGATGCCGGCCCCGGCCGGGGCGGCAGGAGGCTATCCTGCCGCGGCGGTGAACTGGCAGGCGGCCATGATGACAGCGGCGCACTGAATTGCTTCGAGGATCTGCTCGTCGGTGCACCCTGCCTTGCGTGCGGCATCGACGTGTCCGCTGGTGCAGGGTCGGCAGGCGTTGAGATCGCTGACGACGATGTTGACGAGTTCGACGGTCTTCTCGTCGAAGGAGGTTCCGGTGAAGGTGTGTGCCCGGAGTCCGACGGACATGCCTTCGAACAGGTTGCTGCCGCTGAGGTCGCGAAACTTGAAGAAGGTGTTGTACATGGCGTTGGTCGCCACGAGGGACGCGACTTCGGCGAGTTGCTGGTCGCTGTAGCCGGCTTTTCGGGCGCGGTCCCAGAGCAGGGTGATCCAGGGTTCGCTTTTGGCCTGGATGGCTGCTGCGAGTGCGAGGAGGGCCTTGGTGCTGGCGTCGAGGGCTCCGTTCTGGACGACGAACTTCCTGAAGTTCATGAAGAAGTCGCGAAGGAAGGGTTCGACCCGGGCGAACGGCAGAATGGTTTCGGGGACCTTGTCGACGCCGAGTACGTCGCGCAACCGGGAGTAGGTCTGCTCGATTTTGTCGACGGCCTCGGACTCGGGCAGCGCAGGGATTCTTGCCATGATGACCTCCGTCCGAAAGAGAAAGAGAGCGGGGAAACCGGATCGCCGTGAAGAAGGGAAGTGGCGATCGTCCGCGAGGGCGTGCGGCCGGCGGAGTGGATCCGGCCGGCGCGACGCCCCTGACGCGTTGCGATGACAGCACTGCTTCGCGAGTTTGCGAAGCGTTCCGGAGAGTGTCCGGGACTGGTGTGGCGGCGTCTGTACTGACGCATGGTCGATGACGCCGCCGGCGGCACTCAGTTCTGAGTGGACGCGGTTCAGTTGAGGGTTTCTTCGCCCTTGCTCCAGTTACAGGGGCAGAGCTTGTCGGTCTGAAGAGCGTCGAGGACGCGGAGCACCTCGCCGACGTTGCGGCCGACGCTCAGGTCGTGCACGGCGAGCCAGCGGATGATGCCTTGAGGATCGATAAGGAAGATGCCGCGGTAGGCGATTCCGGCGTCTTCCTTGAGGACACCGTAGTCACGGGCGAGCTTGTGAGTGGTGTCTGCCAGCATCGGGTACTTCAGCTCAGCCAGGTCGGAATGGCTGTCGCACCAACCCTTGTGGGAGTAGACGCTGTCGGTGCTGGCGGTAAGGACGACACAGTCGCGGTCCTCGAATTCGTCGAGGGCCTTGTTGAAGGCGACGATTTCGGTGGGGCAGACGAAGGTGAAGTCGAGCGGATAGAAGAACAGGCAGACCCACTTACCCCGGAAGTCCTGCAGGCTGACTGTGCGAAACTGGTCGTCACTGC
>CAZUXX010000356.1:0-1945 GCA_964624215.1 uncultured Planctomycetaceae bacterium | reverse complement strand
CTTTCGTGCGGTCGTATGCCTGGAGGGAGAAGTCGGGGGCTGGCTGGCCAACGTTCGCGGGCATGTCGAAATCCTGTCTGGGTTGAAATGGTTGTGGTATTGCAATCGGGTTGGATTCGGATGGGACATCCGTCGTCGATCGACGTCCCGGAGCGCTACCGGTTGTCGCCATCCAGAGGGGTCGGACGGCCGGTATTCGCTGGTATCGTAGTCCGCCTGTAGGGGGCTTCAAGGCGCGATACCGCGGGGTGTGTCGAGAACGTTTCCGGGAGCCATGAGGCGGCCTGGGGAGGCAATCGTCCTGCGTTGCCGAAGGGGGCACTTTCGGTGATGTGCCCGGAGCGCGGGAGGTGATCGAGTGGCGCGGGGGGCGAGCTTTGCTGAGGTCGATCGCCGATACGAATCGGCAATGCGGCCGGTCCGCTGATGCCGCGGGGGGAGGACTGAGAGAGGCGGGAACAAACCCCGCTTTGTGCGGCTTGGCGGGTTCGTTATCTTGTGCGCGCCGCCGGGGTGCGGCGGTGAACCAGCACGGAGGAACAGCCCGCGATGGGACTGCGCGTCTACAACACGCTGACTCGGGAAAAGGAAGAGTTTCGCACGATCGAGCCCGGGAAGGTTTCGATGTACCTGTGCGGACCGACTGTCTACAAGCCGGCGCACATCGGGCACCTGGTGGGTCCGGTGATCTTTGATACGGTCAAGCGGTATCTGGAATACAACGCGTACCGCGTCAACTTCGTCATCAACATTACGGATGTGGATGACAAGTTGATTGCCAAAGCGGCGGAACTGAATACCAATGTGAAGTCGCTGGCGGAGGAGATGACCGCCGACTACCTCGACAATCTGCACCTGATCGGAGTGGACACGGTCGATCACTTCCCGCGGGCGACCGATTACATTGGTCAGATGCAGGGAATGATCTCGGGGTTGATCGACAAGGGATACGCGTACGCTGCGGGTGGGGACGTGTATTTTCGTGTCACTGCCGATGAGGACTACGGGAAGCTGTCACGGCGGAGCGTGTCCCAGATGCTGGCGGGGACGCGGGTCGAGTCGTCGGAGCAGAAGGAGAATCCGGCGGACTTTGCGCTATGGAAGAAGTCGCGTCCGGGTGAGCCGTCGTGGGACAGTCCGTGGGGGCCGGGGCGTCCGGGGTGGCATATCGAGTGCTCGGCGATGAGCTGTGCGCTGCTTGGTCCGTCGATCGATATTCACGGTGGCGGGCTGGACCTGATGTTCCCGCATCATGAGAACGAGCTGGCGCAGTCGGAGTCGGCGAGCGGGCATCCGTTTGTGCGGTACTGGATGCACAACGGACTGATGCAGTCGGGGAAGAACACGGGCAAGGTTGGTGGTGCCCATGACCGGCACGGGGATGTTCCGGCCGGGGACGAGAGCCAGATTGCCAACAAGCTGGCGGGGTCGGCGGGGGCCGAGTCGGTGAAGACTGCGGTGTTTGCGCACCATCACCCGGAGGCGGTGCGGTTTTTTCTGCTGTCGACGCACTACCGGAGCCCGATCGACTTTTCGCTGGAGAACATTGCGAAGACCGAGAAGTCGATGGAAGGCTTCTACCGCATGTTCGAGGTGTTCGAGGAGATCACGGGGCAGAACTTCTACGAGTTGCCGGCTCCGCACCAGCGGGAGCTGTCGTATGTGAACCGGTTGACCGAAGGGGGGCATGTGCCCGAGGACGTGGCGGCAGGTCTGAAGATGCTCGCCGAGCGGTTCCTTGAGGCGATGGATGACGACTTCAACACCGGAGGGGCGATCGGTGTGCTGTTCGAGATGCGACGCTCCATCAACGGGTTCATTGCGTCGAACAAACTGACGGAGCAGGCGACCGACGTGCAGCGGGCGGCGCTGGTGCAGATGATGACGCTGTTCAAGGAGCTGGCGACGCTTTTGGGAATCTTCCGGCGGCCAATCGAGAAGTCAC
>CAZUXX010000355.1:0-4768 GCA_964624215.1 uncultured Planctomycetaceae bacterium | reverse complement strand
CGCGAGATACTGGCCGAGATACCGCTTGATATCTGCCGCCAATACCTCGAGAGCAAACTGGGCCTGTTGATTCCCAGCGGCCGCCGCTTCTTCGATGTCGCGCGCGTCGTTGGAGACGCCGCTCAGTCCCAGCAGACCAGACCTGGACGACAGTTCGTCGAGCAGTTCGTCGTAGTCCTTTCCTGTCAGCCTTCTGAGCAGCCGCAGTGAGAACGGATCGAAGTCGCCCACACGGTTGTTCTGCGGGAGGCCGGACTGTGGCGTCATCCCCATGCTGGTCGACATCGATCGACCGCCCCGTATGGCACACATCGAACTGCTGCCCCCGAGATGGCACGAGATGACCCGGGCATCCTGGTTGTCGAGCAACTGGGCCATCCGGGTCCCGATGTAGCGATGGCTGGCTCCATGAAATCCCCAGCGGCGGATTTCATACTTCTCCTGCCACTCGAAGGGGACCGCATAGGCGCGGTACGGAGCCGGGATGGTCTCGTGAAAGGCAGTCTCCAGTGCCGCCACGAGCGGAATCCTCGGGAAGGCCTCACGAAGCTGTCGCATCGCCTTCGCATAGGGCGGATTGTGCGCCGGAGCGACATCCGCCAGGTCTTCCATCGTTTGCAGCAACTGGTCATTCACGACCCGGATGCCACTGAGCTTACCGGCGAAGACAGCCTTGAATCCAATCGCCGCCACTTCGTCGACAGATGTCAGACATCCGACCTGCGGGTCGGTCAACTGGCTCAGGCAGATCCTGACGGCGGCGGCATGATCGGGAACCCGCTCGTGCACCTCCTGCTTCCGATCACCGATCTCGACATGGCACCGCGACAGGGCGTCCTCACCAATCCGGTCGATCCCTCCACGCGCCAACTGAGTCTCCGACTGCATGTCGTACAGCCGGTACTTGAAGCTGGTTGAACCGAGGTTTGCGACAAGGACGTACATAAGCTGCCATCAAGAATTCAGATGACCATCACGAACCGGGGTCGGGAGTCGGCCCTGCGACGCAGGTGACTGCCGTGTCGCACTTGCTTCGGGAATCGAGTGCGACCATTCGTCTGAGGACCGGGCTGCGTAGGGAGTCGTCTCCGATCAGCCTGCAAAGGCTGCTCAGAAGTTCTCCATCAAACCCGACTGCGGACGGGGGATGATGTGCGCACCGACGAGTTCACCGACCTTGCTGGTGGCCGCGGCACCGGCATCGACGGCGGCACGAACACTGCCGACGTCGCCACGAATGATCGTGGTGATGAATGCTCCACCGATCTGCACCTGCTTCACGAGCGTCACATTCGCGGCCTTCAGCATGGCATCGGCGGCTTCGATCTGGGCGATAAGCCCCTTCGTTTCAATCAGTCCGATCGCTTCGTTCATGGGGGTTCGGTTTCTGGTGTTGATTGTGGGAAGAAAGGAGTCTGCAGCGAACAGGGATCAACCGGCGTTCTTCTGGTTCCCGGTCTTCGGTTTGGGCAGCACGCTGCCGAGTTCCTCGTGCGGGCGGGCGATGACCTGCACGCTGACGACTTCGCCGATCTTTCCGGCGGCAGATGCGCCGGCATCGACAGCAGCCTTCACGGCAGCAACATCACCAGCCAGAAACACGGTGACGAGCCCGCTCCCGATCTTTTCCCAGCCGGCGAATTGCACGTTGGCAGCCTTCAAGGCAGCATCGGAGGCTTCAATCAGGGAGATGAGACCCTTGGTCTCGATCATCCCCAGGGCTTCAAGGGGCTTTGGCATCTTTGTGATCTCCAGGTGAGGTGTGAACGGAAAATTAGAAGCTCAATCGGACACAGCGATTCGGAGTGCGTGATTACCGAATCGGTAGCGGCTGGTCAGTGCCTGCACCCGCACTGCGACCCGGGCTTGTACAGTTCCACTTTCGTTGCCTTCGTGAGGTTGATCGCGTTCCCTTCGTCGGTATCGAGGTGGACTTCCAGCTTGATTCTGTCGTCTCCCCCGCGGACAGAGATGTTCTCCAGGACGGCGGTGCAGCCCGGGGACTCGACTCGCAGATGCATCAGGTCTTTGTCCCGGACGCCGTAGTGAGCCATCTCGGCGGGATTCATGTGGACATGCCGCATCGCACGGATGACTCCCTGTTGCAGTTCGAGGCTGCCAGCGGGCCCGACCAGGAGACATCCCGGAGTCCCCTCGACATCGCCGCTGATCCGGACAGGGATGTCGAGCCCGAGTGAGATGGCATCGGTAAATGCGAGCTCGACTTGTGAATCACCGCGGCAGGGGCCAAGCACCCTGACTTCGGGAAGCATGCGTCGCCGCGGTCCGACGATGGCCACGGTCTCCTCGGCGGCGAAATAGCCGTCCTGATACAGCCACTTCTGGGGAGTCAGCGTGTGTCCCTTGCCAAACAGGATCTCCACGTGCTCCTGTGTCAGATGACAATGACGCGCCGAGATGTTCACGGTCAGCGGGTTGACCTGACCGGTCGTACGGGTCCCGGAGTCAGGTGCCGCACCCGGTCCCAGTTGTCGCGCGAGAACCTGCCGCACGACCCGTTCGACATCGTCGCGAGTGAGTGATGATTTGCCTGTCGACATAGTCTGCTGCTGGAAAGCTCTTTGAAGTTGGTGCAGGCCCGGGATTCTTTATCCGGCGACAACCACCTCGATTCCGTGTGACTCGAGAGTCTTCTGCCATTCGGAAGTAATCCCCGAGTCGACGACCAGGCGATCGATCACGTCGAGGCCGCACAGACGGATGAGTTCCGAGTGTCCGAGCTTGCTGCTGTCGGCAACAACGATGACCTCGTCCACCGCCTCGATCATCTGTCGTTCAGTCTCCACGAGAAGGGAATTACTGTTGAACAATCCGCTCTCTGTCAGCCCGCCGATACTCATGATCAGACGCCGCGCGTGAATCGAACGAAGCGCCTGGATTGTCAGATCTCCGAGGGCGACTCCCGTCTTCGGATAGAGGTAGCCGCCCAGAAAGATGAGTTCGATGTTCGCTGCACCGACGAGCTGATTGACAATCGGAAGGGAATTGGTGACCACCTGCAGAGACTTGCCGGCGAGGTGCCGGGCAACCTCAAGAGTGGTTGAGCCGCCATCGAGCAACACGGTCTCGCCACTCTCGACGAGGGCGGCAGCGGCCTGTCCGACCCGCTGCTTCTCTTCGGCCGCCCAGTTCTTTCGTTCATCAAATGCCGCGAGCGATTCTCCGACATACGCGGCCCCCCCGCGTGTGCGGCGAATCTGCCCGATTCTTTCAAGATATTCCAGATCTCTTCGAATCGTGGATTCGCTGGCCCCCAGTTCCTCCGCGAGTGCCTGAAGGGACACAAATCCCTTCTTTTCAATGATTTGTACGATGCTATCGCGACGTTGATCCAACAGCATCGACACTTCCCCGGGCAACTCAGATTCTCCAGACTCCCATCATGATGGTGGCCTACTGTAACTTCAAGTCACAATCTGCCATTAGTTGTCAAAATCTTTCACGACAGCGCATGTCATCCGGTCGCGCGCAATTACCATCGCCCTCCAACGGGCCAATTCATGACGCCGTCAACGGAAATCGGTCGATCGCAGACAGGTTCGCCGGGAAACGTTTCAGAGGATGACGGTCCTGCCGCCTCCTCCGCTCTTGCCGTCGAGATGCAGCGTCACCGCCCGCCCGGGCCATGACGGGAGCTTCTTGATCGGTGGTCGCAATCCGTCAGGGCTGTCCCCGCCCCGGCGGGGGGATGTAGGTCACCTTGCCGGGATCCTTCGGGGCCCGCAAGAAGGGAGTGCCGATGTACTCGCGCTCTTCGCGGACAGGCTCTCCCTGAAACTGCACTGCAATTCGCCCCGGCTGAGAGTCGACGACTTCGACCGGATACCAGCCCCGATCAAACGGAGCGTAGAGCATGGTCCCCGGCTCCGGCTGGGCCCGTGTTGGCAGCCGATCACCGATGTTTTCCGCAATGGGGCCGGGGGCAGGAGGACCGAGCGGTCGGGCGTCACTCATTGAAACCAGGACTTCTTCCCCGCGGTGCAGCCGCACCGAGATCACGTGCTGCTCGTAAACCTTCACAATGGTGCCGGTTGTCTGACCGAACCCGGTCTTGGCCAGCACCTGCCTTCCCTCCTCATACCGCCCCTGTCGGGGCACCGGAGTGAGTTCGCTTTCGTTGAACTGGCGACGCTCCTTCGGAGGGCCTGCCGAGGGGAAACCCCGGCTGGGCATCCCGGTGGGAACTGCGCCGGGCGGCAATTGCCCTGCGGGAGGGGACGCGTCAGGGCCGGCCGGCAAGGCCTGGGCGGAGTTCGGCTTCGGAAGCTGAGCCGGCAGCACCTCGGGCGGAAGGAATCCTGCACCATCGGGCGGATTGAACGGAAGGATTCCGCCGCCGGGGGGAGTGATGGTCGAAGCCGCATCTGCATTCAGTCTGTCGGGAAGATGGGAAGCCGCCGTGTAGGCGGTCAGCATTTCCTCCAGCTTCGGGACCGCGGCCTTGTGGATCGCTCCCATCTCAATCGTTTCGACGCCTGCGGCGTGATACAGATGCAGCGTGTGCCTGGTTCGGCGCCCACGGCGGGCAGCTACCCGTTGCTCGGTGACTTCGACCGAACGAAGGGACGAGAAGGGATACTCGTCGGTTGTGGCGGCGAACCAGAAAAGTGAATCGCGAATCGTCAGCTTGTCCGGGCCGACGGTGATGCGTGCCAGACGACTGGACGGGACTCCCAATGCGAGAATTCCGAACCCGAACACCGCCATCAGACTGCCGCCAATCACTCCACCGATCGCACCGCGAGTG
>CAZUXX010000354.1:0-4773 GCA_964624215.1 uncultured Planctomycetaceae bacterium | reverse complement strand
GAATCGCGAGGACTTCTTGTATGGATCGACGGTCGCGGGAAGCACACCCTCGTCAACAGTAAGGCAGAGCCCGGAGCAGCAGCAACCAGACTGTTGGAGCAGGGATGGACCATCGTCTCTGGCGATCCGCTTGGAACCGGAGAGACAGCGTCCGCCGTCAATGCCGAGAGCCGCCCTGTTGACACGACCTTCGCGGGATACACGTTCGGCTACAACCGTCCTCTCCTCGCCGAGCGCGCAAGAGATATTGTCACCCTCTCGGCATTTGCACTCGGCAGGTCCGGACACAACTCGCTGCAACACCTCGCAACCGGTGAGGCTGGCCCCTGGGGACTATTGGCGTCGAGCGTCGCCACGCCGGATCATCTCGACAGAATCATTGTCGATGTCAATGGTTTCGCGTTCTCCGCCATTGACTCTGTTGAGGACGAAGGCATGCTGCCCGGCGCCCTGAAGTTCGGCGGCCTGGGTGGTCTTAGCGCAGCGGGCCCCGATATCCCGACGCTGATCTTCGGTGCCGACGAACAGGCCCGGCAAGAACTGCTCCCGCTGACGAAACTTCACAGGCAGGTACGCATCGAAAGCGAATCAATCTCGCCAAAACAGGTACCGGAAATTTTGGCCCCTTAGGTCGACGTCAGTGCGGGGTGCGACTCACTCCGAAGCTCAACGATCCGGGACATGAACTAAATCCTCTCGAGCGCTTGTGTCGCAGTCCGGGCGGTCTCTTTTAGTTCGGAAGGACGTCTTTTCCTGCCGACAATTTGACATCAAGGATCAGGAGGAAGTGAGCCGGGAAACGATCCTGAAAATCGGCTGAAACTTCACATACATGCCCCGGGGCGTCACACTCTCAAGTGCAAGTCTCGAAACACCGGGTTCGACCGACTTGCGGCCAGGACACTCTTATGGGGCGAGAGACCATGAAACAACCTTTCTACGTTGTGGGTCTCGTAGCACTGCTGGCGTGTGAAACCGGTTTCCCGGAGGAACTGACGGAACAGTGGACAGTACTTGTTCGCCCCAGTCGCGCGCGGCACTCGCGATCTGCCCCGGACGTCCCCCGTCAAGGTGCTGGAAGAGCTGCAGTTCGAGGGGCCGATGCCGGCTCATCCTTTCGTTCTCGGCAACTTTGCAGTCGATGGCCGCTTCGGTGTCGTCAATGGTGGACTGCAGCTGGTCAAGGGTCACTCGGCCGCTTTGCAACTGCTTGACGAGGCCGGGAGCTTTGAGCTTCAGGGACGCATCGCCATGAAGGACTACGGCGGGTGGTTTATGCTCGTTGGCTGGAACGCAGAGAACGGAAACGGTTATGCAATCCACAGCTGCACGATGCGCGAAAGCGGATCGCCATGGTTCATAACCGAGATGCGCGGCTTTAAGGCAGTGGAAGGAACCAACCAGGAGCTTCGTCACTTTGACTGGAAGCGAACGCAGGAGACCAACATCCAGGTCAACGAAGGCAAGCTGACCGTGCGACTCGGCCCCAGCACCGTCCTCGATGCCGAAGTCCTGCCAAACTATCAGACCGGACAGGTCATCTTCGGTGTCTACGATACCCGCTACGGCCCCCGTCCCGTCCGCATTGAGTCGCTGCGGGCCCGTGCACTGGCCGCACAACCGGAAGCGGAAGCATCGCCGTCTCCTGACGAGTGAGCCACACCATCGTCCGGAGTCTGGCGGCGGTCGACACGGTGGGTGAAGCGGACGCGTCCGACGCGGCAACATGATGTGGCGGCGACCCGCCGTCGGCATCACTCGGCAGGTCCGTTGGCAACCCGGCTGGACGCGTGCGGCGTCACTGTCAATGATCAGTGGGGTCGGCAGCCCGCGATCCATTCCGAGCCCCTATGTCTACCTCCCCGATGACGAACAGCTGCTCGTCCACGCTCGTTCAGGGGGTCGAGAGTCTCGAGCAGTCCCGGCGGATGAGCCTCGAAGGAGCCCGGCCACCCCGCAATGTCCCCGGTTACGAGATTCTTCAGCCACTCGGTGAAGGGTCCTACGGGTCGGTCTGGCTGGCCCGCGAATCGAAAACCGGTCGCCAGGTGGCGATCAAGTTCTACTCCCGTCGACGCGGGCTCGACTGGCCTCTGCTCAGCCGCGAAGTCGAGAAACTGGCGGCTCTCTACACCTCCCGCAACGTCGTCGGTCTGCTCGACGTGGGCTGGGATCACGAACCACCGTTCTTCGTCATGGAGTACCTCGAGCGAGGATCTCTGGAGACCCGGCTGCAGGCGGGACGGATGCCCGTTGAGGATGCCGTACGAGTCACCAGATCAGTTGCCCGAGCGCTGGTTCATGCTCACGGCCACGGCATCCTGCATTGCGACGTCAAACCGGCGAACGTACTGCTGGATGCCGAAAGTGAACCGCGACTCGGGGATTTCGGCCAGTCCCGGCTCACTACCGAGCAGAGTCCCGCTCCCGGAACCGTCTTCTACATGGCGCCGGAACAGGCTGTACTCGACAACACTCCGGATCCCCGGTGGGACGTATACGCGCTCGGGGCCGTGCTGTTCCACATGCTCACCGGACATCCCCCCTACCGCACCCCCGAGGCAATTGAGAGGCTCAACTCGGCGTCGACGCTTCCCGAGCGGCTCGAGCTGTATCGTCAGATCGTCTTCGAAGGAGATCCCCCCGACGAAACGCTCGAGAAACTCGGCATCGACCGGCGGCTGCGCGACATCGTCAGCGGTTGCCTGACGCTTGACCCCAGCGAGCGAATTCCCACTCCCCAGGCGGTGCTCGATCTGCTTGACCGCCGGGAACAGGCCCGCGCGCGGCGACCGCTCGTCCTGCTCGGCTTTCTCGGGCCGATCCTCTTCCTGCTGGCGATGTACTGGATTGCAGAAGCGGCAATTCCGGACATCGTCTCGGCAGCCGAAACCAATCTTGTCGAGCGGGCTCTGGGCAGCGATGTTGTCGCCGCACGCATCCTCGCCACCAGCGTCGCTCAGGAACTACGCGCGCGACAGGATCACCTCGAGCAGATCGCAACCGATCCGCATGTCCTCCAGGTGCTCGACTCCTCACGCGGGCTCACGTCTGCAGAACTGTTCACACTTTCCAACGAAGGCCACCTCTCGGGAGAGCCGAACGCTGCCTACGTATGGATGCGGAATACAGTCAACGAAGCCGAGGCGCAACTCATCGCCGAGCACCGGACCAGGGATGACAGCTGGTTCCTCACCGATGCCCAGGGCAAGCAGGTATTCCGCTATCCCTCACGGGAGCCCGGACGCAAAACGACCCTCGGCCGTCCTTTTCACTGGCGGGACTACTTCCATGCGCAAGGAGCCGAATTCGACCCCGCCATCCCCCTCGACTCGGTCACGCCGCGGCAGTCCGCCGGTCTCTCACTCCCGTTTCGCAGCCAGGCGACCGACCGGTACATGGTGGCGATCGCCGTACCGGTTCGCGGATCTCCGGATGGTCCTGTCCTCGGGATCCTCGCACGCACCTTGCACCTGACTTAACTGCTCCGGCAATGGGAGGTCGGAATCGATCGCAATGCGATCCAGGACGGAATCGACCAGCCCAGCCGGTTCCTTGTCCTGGCGGACACCCGCGCCGGAGCCGTCCGGCTGCTCGACCATCCCTGGATGACTCCTGAGAACCTCGGCAGTATCTCGGACCGGCGACTCGATTCGCCCGAATCCCCCCTCCAGCTCAACGACGAAGACGCGCGGCTGCTGCTGCAGGAGCGGCGAACAGCCCGCTACGACGATCCGATCGGCGAACTCCACCCGCAGTTCCGGCACGTCTGGCTCGCGGCGGCGGCACCGGTCGGTGACACCGGTTGGCTCGCCATTGTCCAGGAGCGTCGGGACGCAACTGTCCAGCCGGTCGACGAACTTCGCCGGGTATTCACCCGCGCGGGAGTCTGGTCGATCGGGATCTTCGCGTCGCTTTTGGGGTTGCTCTGGTTCCTCTTCCGGCACGCCCTGCGGTAGTCGGACCGCCGGACTTTTGACTGCAGGAAAGCTGTCCACGAACCGAAGAACAGCTCAATGCCTATGATCCCGTTCGAGTTCCGGCCTAGAATAGGGTTCCTGCCTGGAACATCCTTCCTCTGTTTCAACCCGCCGAAGTTGCAATGTTCAGTTTCCCGATGACTCGCCGAGAGGCGCTCCGCCGGTGTGGCATGGGTTTCGGTTCGATGGCTCTGGCCAGTCTCCTGCAGGAGAAAAGCTTCGGAGCGGCTGTCTCTCCCATGCAGAGCAAGGAGCCGCAATTTCCGGCACGCGCCAAGCACGTCATTCACGTGTTCTGTAACGGGGGGCCCTCGCACGTCGATACGTTCGACCCGAAACCCCGTCTCAACGATTACGCCGGCAAGGAATTGCCGACTCCCAACCTCAAGACCGAACGCAAAACCGGTTCGGCACTCCCCTCACCGTTCAAGTTCAAGAAGTACGGAGAGAGCGGAATCGAGGTCAGCGAACTGTTTTCGCATGTCGCCGAGTCGATCGACGATATCGCCGTCATCCGCTCGATGTACGCCGATGTCCCGAATCACGAGCCGTCGTTGATGCTGATGAACTGCGGCGACGGTCGGCTCATCCGGCCCAGCGTCGGTAGTTGGGTGACCTACGGACTCGGTACAGAAAACCAGAACCTCCCGGGTTTCATCGCGATGTGCCCCGGAGGACTTCCCATCACCGAGACGGCCAACTGGCGCTCAGCGTTTCTCCCCGGTGTCTACCAGGGAACGTACATCGACACGAAGCATCAGGAAGTCGACAAGCTGATCGAGCACATCCGCAA
>CAZUXX010000353.1:1412-4774 GCA_964624215.1 uncultured Planctomycetaceae bacterium | reverse complement strand
TCTCGATATGTCCGTTGTCCAGCTTGACACGGAACTGCGTATTTGCCAGCGCCTCAACAACCTCACCTTCAACGGGAATCGCCTCCTCTTTCGCCATAAACATCCTCACAGTGGTTGAAAAATCAGGGCTGATCCACAGCCCCCCTCGAACGGTTACGTCTCTAATGATAGACGGACGACACCTGCAGACAGAGTACACCCGGGAGGATTCGAACCCCCAACCCCCGGTTCCGAAGACCGGTGCTCTATCCTATTGAGCTACGGGTGCAGTCAGAGCCGGTCGACTGAGAACAGCCGACTTGTCCCGGCGCGATTCACCGAGGATAGCAGATGCGTCGCGTTCGAAGCAAACTCCGGCCAGCACGTGCCGTCACATTCTCCCTTCGGGTAATCGGCCCCCACCGGTTCTCTCAGCCCCTGCGCACGACTCCGCTCTCTCGCATTGCATAAACCTGCGACCCGCTCCCTATCCTGTCGGCATTCTCGCGTTGGACAACCCCTCGACCGCTCCTTGACGCTCCGGGGTGCATCCCCTAGGCTCCGGCGCGCCATGGAGGCGGACCGCTTGCCACGCTGCAAATTACGGACTGCGGCTGCAATTCCCGCGGATTGTGGACCGCCTGAACCAGGATCGAATTGAAATGGCTGACCTGATTGCACCTCACGGCGGACTCTCCGAACCAGTCTGCTGCACCGTCCCCGCTGACGAGATCGAAGCCTTCCGCGCTCAGATGGCGGACCTCCCCCGCGTCCCTGTCTCGGCGGCCGATCTCTCGAGCGTCTATCGCTTCGCCGACGGGACACTCAGCCCGCTCACCGGGCCGATGGACTCCGAGACTTACAACCGGGTGCTCGACGAGCAGGTCATCATCAACAACGGCGAAAAGTACGCCTGGACGATCCCCATTTCCTTCCCGGTGACTTCCGAACTCGCCGCAACGCTCAAGCCGGGCATGACGGTCGCACTCACCAGCCCGGATGGCGACGCGGTCGCGACCCTTGCCATCAGCGATGTCTTCGAGTGGGACAAGCCCCGCTACATCGCCAGCGTGTATCGCACCGACCGGACTGACCATCCCGGTGCCGACATGGTCCTCAAGGCCGACGGAGACAAGACCCACCTCATCGGTGGCACATTGCGGGCCCTGCCGCAGCCGAAGAATTCCCGGTTCGGCCAGTACGTGCTCTCACCCCGCGAGATCCGCAAACTCATCGCCGAGACCGGCTGGGATGCAGTTGTCGCATTCCAGACCCGCAATCCGCTGCACCGGGCTCACGAGTATGCCCTCGTCTACGGCCTCGAAGAACTGCTCCGTCAGGGAAAGAACGCCGGCGCTGTCCTCAATCCCCTCATCGGCGAGACCAAGGGCGACGACGTCAACGCCGAGATCCGGATGCAAACGTACGAGAAGCTCATCACCGAACGGCAGCTCGGTGAGGGCGACAGCGATCCCGAGCTCTGGGGCCCCCGCAACGAATCGGTCCCCGACCGTGTGAAGCTGCTCGGCCTCGACATCAAGATGTTCTACGGCGGTCCCTCCGAAGCCGTCATGCACGCCATCTACCGGCAGAACATGGGCTTCACACACATCGTCATCGGCCGCAAGCACGCCGACGCACCGTTCTCTGACGGGACCGCCATCTGGGGCGACTTCGATGCCCAGGAAATCTTCGAAAAGCTCAACGGCGATCTGAAGATCAAACCGGTCAAGGTCGGCTTTGCTGCCTACTATGAATCGATCGGACGTGTGGACCTGATGGAGCGTCACAAGGACGAAAAGCCGCTGTTCATCTCCGGCAAGGATGTCCGCGCCACTCTCCGGCGGGGCGAAATGGTCGACCCGCGCGTCATGCGGGAAAGTACGTCCCGAATTCTTGCCCAGGCAATGCAGGAGTAGTCCCCCGCCCGACAAGCCGCTCAAGATCAGTCAGGACAGGCAGATTCTGGGAGTCCACGGCCCAGGGCACTCAAGGCCCTGCACCGGCTCCCGCCGGTCACGTCAGGGCAGCGCCTCCAGCGGCACGGTCTGATATCGGAGCTCGGGGAACAGGAGTTTTCTCATGGCCAAGCCTCGTGTCTGTGTCTTGCGGGCTCCGGGCACGAACTGCGACATCGAAACCGCGCACGCGTTCAGCCTCGCAGGTGGCGACCCCGAGCGCGTCCATCTCTTTCGCCTGCTCGAAAACCCCGCCCAATTCCGGGATTTCCACATCCTGTGTGTCCCCGGCGGATTCAGCTACGGGGACGACATCGGGGCCGGCGTCGTCTTCGCCGCCCAGTTGCAGGGCCATCTCGCCGAGGCGATCGGCGAATTCCTCACTCGCGACACCCTCGTCCTCGGTATCTGCAACGGGTTCCAGCTGCTCCTCAAGGCCGGTCTCCTTCCAGATGGGCAGGCCGGCTGGCCTCCCGCAGAACCTTCCCGGGTCACACTCACCTGGAATCTCAACGGACGCTACACCGCCCGCTGGGTCCATCTCGAATCCGCCAGTTCAACCAACGTCTTCCTCCGCGGAATCGACCGGATCGAACTCCCCATCGCCCACGCCGAAGGCCGCATCGCCCTCAGCGATCCCTCGCTCCCCGCACAGTGGCACGCCAGTGGACAGTTGGCTCTCGCCTACTGTGACCCCTCCGTCACCACTCCCTACGCGCCCGATGCCGGGATCCTTGATGCCGTTCACAATCCCAACGGGTCCGTCGCGAACATCGCCGGGCTCGGTGACCCCACCGGTCGCATCCTGGGACTGATGCCGCACCCCGAACGGTTTCTCTTCGCCACGCAGCACCCGCAGTGGACGCGACTCCGACTGACCGGTGAAGGCGCCGGCCTGAAGCTCTTCCGCAACGCCGTCGAGTACTTCACCGCCTGAGTCCGCTCACCCGCCCCGGGATAACAGCCGCCCCCCTGACGTCGGTACGGCCCTCGCGCGATACGACGCCGACGGTCAACCAGTCCCTCGCTCTCCCAGCGCGGACGTCGTGCCCCGGTAGCCCGACTGAGCAAGATCCATCAGAGGCATCGTCGACGACACCACCGCATCGATGATCGACACCGTGTGTCCGCCCGATCCGGCCGCGTAACGGCACGCCACAACGATCCCGACCGCGACCCGTCAGCGCCCGCGTCACCGTGACACCATTCCCCGCTGGCACGGTCACGACGGGCCCAAACCGTCGCCTCAATACTGTCGGATCACGCCAATCAGTACACCGAGGATCTCGACGTTGTTCGAATAGATCGGCTCCATCGACGAATTGGCCGGCTGCAGACGAATCCGGTTCGGCTCACGGTAATATCGCGCTAGCGGAGCCTGCCGCGGCGGTTGGTCATGGCGCGCCGAACGGTGAATCCAGGTGA
>CAZUXX010000353.1:0-1402 GCA_964624215.1 uncultured Planctomycetaceae bacterium | reverse complement strand
TGAGCGTCGCATCGTCACCGTCGACCAGTGCCACGACGATATCCCCGTCCCGCGCGGTTTGCTGACGACGGATCACCGCATAATCACCGTCCGCGATATGATCCTCGATCATCGAATCGCCACGCACGCGCAGGCAGAATTGCTTTTCGCTGTCGTCGAACAGTTCGGCAAAGTCCACCCGCTCCGGATTCTCCACAGCAAGCACCGGCGTGCCCGCCGCCACATGGCCCGCCAGCGGAAGACTCGTCCGGTTCAATTGCGGCTGATCCGTCAGTTGAATCGCACGCGACATCCGCTCATCGCGGGTAATCATTCCCTTCTTTTCCAGCGCCTTCAGGTGACACATCACACCGTTCGGGGACCGGATCCCGAAGTGCGCGCCGATCTCCCGAACCGTCGGCCCATAGCCGCGATTGAGAATCTTGTCCTTGATGAACTCGTAGATCTCTTCCTGCTTGCGCGTGAGCGTGCGTCGTTCCGACATCGTCCGCGCCTCCTTGAGCGAGTGGGGGAACAGGTGTTACGTGTGTACAAAGGTTCCTTCTACCTCCTCCCCCACCGAAACTCAAGCAGTTTTCCCGAGAATCCTTCCGCTCCATCGGCCCGGGACAAACCGCAGACGCCCGGCACCCCGCCGCTTCAAATCCCGATTCGCTTGCAGCAACGCCGCTCCTCCACCGCCGTCACCGCTGCTCAAACCGGAAGCCGACCGGCAACGACTCCGCACCCTCGGCACTCCGCCCGCTCCGCACCGAAGGACGCCTTTCATCCGCAGGCGGCGGCACCGGTTCGAGCAGCGTCCCGCATACCCGCCGCAGATCCACCAGCGCGAGAACCACCTCCACACGTGCTTCCGCTAGCGCGGTCTCGGCAGCCACAAGCTCCCGCTCGCGCTCAAGATCCTCCCCGAACGCCGCAAGGTCACTGCCGGACACCCGCGCCTCGTCCGTCTTGAACGCCAACTGCTCCACCTGCCGGGAGCACTCCTCGACGCGACGCGTTGTGGCAACCACGGCCGCGATCGCTTCATCCGCATCAAACGCCGCCGCATCCATCTCGTCCCGGAACCGTTTCACGGCAGACTGGTAGTTGAAGCGCGCCCGCCGCTGCCGCGCTTCCGTCGATCGGGTCCGTAGCGGAACCTCGACATGCAGTCCCAGCGAATAGCTCGGCCGACCCCGCGAAAACGGATCGATGAAGGTCTCAGGGGCACCGTGAGTTTCCTGGATTCCGCGAACATACGTCTGAACCACGAAATCCAGACTCGGAAGAATCTCCTCCTCGGCGATCCCCGCTTCATGACTCGCTCGCCGCAACTCGTGGATCGCCGCCCCGATCTCAGGCCGCCGCACCAGCGCCATCTGCACAATCTCGGCCCGGTCCAGGACGACATTCGTTTCCA
>CAZUXX010000352.1:0-4777 GCA_964624215.1 uncultured Planctomycetaceae bacterium | reverse complement strand
GAAGAGGAAGATCGGGTCGGATGGCCCCGGGAGATGTTCGATCGCCGCGAGGACATTCCAGGGTTCGTAGAAGGAATTCGGAGTACTGGCGTGGTCGGCAAGGTCCTGCCACTCGTCCCGCAGCGAGTGCAGTTCGTCGAGCCGAGAGACCGCAGTGACGGTGGGGGGGCCAAGTTCCTCGAAATCCGGAGTCGGCGGCACGCCGAGCAGATCCGGTGTCGACGAAGTCCGCTCCAGGGCGGGCGGAGTTTCCAGAAGGCTCATTGGCGGGAGAAACTGTCGATGATGCGCCCGTTGTCCGGACGGGGCGCACACGCGTCAAGCCGAAGCTTGCGAAACGGTAGACCGTCAAAATGTCGACGCAATCGGGATGTGCCGAACGGGGCCGGATCCTGGTGTGTGCATGTGCAACGGATCCGCGGCCGAGGAATACTCGGCGTGGTCGCTACTTTCGCCACAATCCGAGCAGGAGCAGTTCGAGCCCGATCGCGAGCAGGGCGAGGCCGAAGAAGGATCCCCAGAGAGGCTCTCCCCTGAGGGGAGCGATGCCTCCTCCACGGGCGGTCTCGACGAGGCGACCTCCGCGAGAAAGCGATGTGGTGATCTCTTCGACCGTCAGGGGTGTGAGATCGGATTCCCGGGGATCGAGATTCGCTGCGGCGGCGCCCACCGGCCGGCTGCCGTCCCTGAGCGTGTAGAATCCCGGCTGCGACGCCCGGACCACACCGACCTCGGCTTCTCCTGCAGGCGCGGCAAGACTGACGGCGGTTGGCTTACCGTCAGGATCGAACGCGATGAAGTGCTCGGCAACCTCTACGGGATACGTTCCGGGGAATCGCAGTGCGCCTCCTGCGACCATATCGGGAGAGAGGCCCTGCTGCGGACCGGCGCCATGGGCGAGCATCTGGACAAAGGCGACGAAGGCTCCGTGCCGTGCCAGATCACTCGTGGATCCCTCGGGGCTGAAGGCCGCCAGGACGACCTGTCCCTGCCCGTATCCCCGGACGCCGAGTGCGGGCGTTCCGTCGTCGAACAACAGGAGGATGTCTGCCTCGGGTGAGACGGCGGCCGCCGACCAGACGCGAGAGAAGAGAATCTGGCTGATGGCCAGCTGACTTTGCTCGTCGAAGGCGCGAAGCCAGCGAGACTGCCAGCGTCCGGAGCGAATTGTGAAAGGGTCGCGTCCGGACCGGGTCGAGCGTCGCGGACCGGGGCTCCACGGCAAGAACTGGCCCTCCCCGGCGGCATTGAGTGCATCGAGGTTTCGGGAGACGGGCCCGTCTCCACTGAAGAGGATCAATCCTCCCCCCTGCCTCACGTAGTCTGTGAGCAGCGCCGCGTGCATCTCGTTGAGGAGTGCCACGTCACCGCCGATGAGCACATTGACTCCCTGCAGCGTCTCGTCCGACAGGTCAGCCGTGCGGAGATGTCTTGCTTCGAAGCGTCCTTCGGTGTTGTGCGAGGGGCTCAATGCCCGCATGAGGTAATAGGATGACGTGCCGGGCTCGTCGGGGTCGTCGTCACCGAGCACGACGACAGGTGTGCGTCCCCGGGTTTCGACCACCATCCAGGCTTCGTTGTCGATCGCCAGGGCATCACTGTCTGCCAGCGAGAAATGGACAAACTCGCGGGGGTGGTCGAAGGACGCGATGCGAAACGAGACCTCGCGCTGTTCGCCCGGCGCGAATTTGGAAGTGACCTCGTGTGAACCGAGGATTTCGTTCCGGGAAGGATCGGCGGAGCGTTCGCAGAGGACCCGGATCTGCTGCACGTCGCGTGAGTGATTCGTCACACGAACGCTCAATTCGACCGGTTCACCGACCAGGGGCGGGGAAGGGAAGTAGCGGGGTTGTGACAGCGACCGGTTTGGTCCGCCCACTTCCTCCAGTTCGGGGAGGGTGATGATGGTCCCGGAGGGGAGGGCCTCACCGAGTCGGTCGCGGGAAAGGACACTGCTCCAGTTCGATTTCTGTCGATCGGTGAGGACGACAACGCGTCGTTGTCCGGTGTGGGGGCCGAGCAACTTGCCGGCTGCGGCAAAGGCGGCACCGAAATCGGCTGGTTCGGGTTGTGGCTCGAGGCGTTCGATGTCGGTCCTGAGACCGGAGAAATTTGTGCTGAGACGAGGGAACAGGGATTCGGGAGAGGAATCGGCAACGACACACCCGGCGACGTCGCGCCCGGGTTCGAGGTCGGCCAGGACATCACCGGCGAGGCTCTTGAGCCGCTCGAGCGCTCTGACGCTACGGGTCGACTGGCCGGTGGAGGCACTGACGTCGAGGATCAGCACGACGGCGGCGTGATCTCCGGAGTCGATGAGTTCGGCCTGCCGGGCATCGATCCAGACGGGGCGTGTGAACGCGAAAACAATCAGTGCGACGGCGAGCAGCCTCAGTGCGAGGAGAATCCAGCGGCGGAACTTGTACATCCGCGACTGGGCCGCCACAGCCTGCCTGAGCAGCGAGATCGAGGGGAAGACGATCGATCGGGAGGAATGACGGTGCAGGAGGTGGGCTGCCAAGGGAATCGACAGCAGGGCCAGCCCCCCCAACAGAGCTGGCGTCGTCAATGACAGGGATGCCAGGGGGAACATGGTGACGAGGTTCTCAGCGAAGCGTGGAAAGTCTGCCCGCCAGGTAGCGTTCGAGGAGGCGGTAATATGGTGTCGAAGTTTCGGCCCGGGTGTAATCGACGCCGAGGCTGCGGAAGCGAGCGGTCCATCCGTGGAGCAGCCGCTTCATCCGCTGTTCGTAATCGGCCCGAACGTCGTCGACATGGACGCGGAGGCGGGCTCCGGACTCGCTGTCGATGAACAGACCGTGTTCGACGTTGGGCAGGCGAATTTCGTGCGGATGGAGAATCTGAAAGACGACGGTTTCTCCACCGCTGTGGACTCGGGAGGCGATGGCCCGGGCAACCTCTCCGGCGTCGTCGATCAGATCGCTGAACAGGACCAGCAGAGAGCGGCGTCCCCCGGCGCGGGCAAGATCGTCGATGGCGTCGGCGAGCCCGGCAGAGCCTCTGGGGCTGGTTTTCTCAAGGGTGCTGAGCATGCCGGCAAGGTGCTGCATCCGTCGATCGGGTCCCTGGTATTTCGTAAGCCCATCGCGTGCCAGACCGAACGCGAAGCGGTCGTGCTGCCGCATGACGAGGAAGGCGATCGAGGCGGCCAGCCGGCAGGCGTAATCGAATTTCGAGTCGCTGCGACGACTTTCGCGTTTGAGGCCGGAGTAGGCCATTGAAGCCGAGGCATCGATCAGCAACTGGAGCGTGAGCTCCGACTGATGCTCGAACAGCTTGACGACGAGTTTGTCTGTGCGGCCATAGACGTTCCAGTCAATGGCGCTGATGGCGTCACCGGGGATGTATTCGCGATAGTCGCGAAACTCGACGCTCTGCCCGCGTTGCCGCGTCTGGTAGTGGCCGGAGAAGCGTCCTTCGATGATTTTGCGGGGGGCGAACAGCATCTGCTCCAAACGCCGGAGATCTCCGACATTCAGATACCGAGAGCGAAACTGTCCCAGGTTGCCGAGCATTGCATCCTCGCGGCTCCCCCTCCGAAGCGGCGGATCGTGCCGCGATTGTCGGGGGAGCCGCTGAAGAATGCCAGTCCGCGAGCCTTCCGGGGGGCTGTTCAGAAGGCGCCGACTGACTCACCACCGTTGCGCGTGCCGATGGCTCGCCAGATCTGCAGGCTGAGATTCTCGCTGACGGTCTTCACCTGGCCGTCGAGCATGACGGCCTGGACGACTCCGGGGTGGTCACTGCGAGCCGTGATGATGGCGTAGGTGGGGCTGCCTCCGGAACCGTCCTTGCCTTCCTGCCAGGAGTTGAAGTCGGCTCCTTCGTAGGTGGTGGTGCCGTCCGAGTAGGTCACCCGGCTGTTGGGTGGCATGGTGACGGTCACGCCGGAGTGGTGGACGCGACCATCGGGCCATTCGGTGTGTCCGGTGTTCTTGAATTCTGCACCGGAAGCCACGGCGGCTTCGGCTTCGGTCACCGAGTCGGGGATGTTGACCGAAGGAGGCCCCCCGTTGCGGGTGTAGGGGGTCCAGGCCTTGACGTCGGCTGCCACGAGCGTGTGAGCCGTGCCGTCGGTGAAACTCTCGATGCCAAGATTCGAGTTGGGATAGAAGGTTCCGTTTCCGCCCTTGCCGGTCGCCGGGTCGAAGACGAACCACGTTCCGTAATTGAACCCGTAGCTGGTGGGATAGAGTTTGACCTTTCCGCCGCCCGGATCACGCAGAGCATCCCCCTGGGAATCGCTGGGGCAGGAGTAGACATCGATCTTCACGCCGTCGATGGCGGTCTGAAAATCCCAGCCGATGGAGAGGTCGACGGCCTGGTACAGGTTGCCCTGTTCGAGGAAGGGGAGGATGCGGCCGTGGACGCCCCAGGAGCCATTGTTCGGAGTGGCACCCGCCCCCAGCGCGATGGAGGCGCCGGGGGGCAGCTTTTTGAGGGCACTCTCGTAGTTGTGCAGGGCAACGACGAGGTTGTGCAGATGATCCTGGCACTGGGATTTGCGGGCGGCTTCGCGAACCTGCTGGACCGCCGGGAGCAGCAATGAAACGAGAATCGCGATGATGGCGATCACCACGAGCAGTTCGATGAGGGTGAATCCGCGGTGCGTTTGGCGTCGGAGCATGAGTGCCTGACAGTCGTCGAGCGAGTGACCAAGTTTCGGATTCGGGGCGGGGCAATTGTCATACCAATGTGTGACGGACGCGAGTTGCGTCCTCTCTGGCGTGCAGTCCGGTGATTCCACGGGTGTTGC
>CAZUXX010000351.1:0-4788 GCA_964624215.1 uncultured Planctomycetaceae bacterium | reverse complement strand
GCTGCCGGCGGTGCAGCATGTGCGGGCCGCGGCGCGGCGGACGACGTGCCAGGATCATCTGCATCAGCTGGGGGTTGCGCTGCACAACTACGAGTCGACGCACGGGATGTTCCCGGCGGGTTACTACTCGTATCCGACGCGTGACGGTACGGCGCCCTCTGAAGCGCGGATGGATCCGGTGACGTGGGATGCTGCCCCCGGCTGGGGCTGGGGCGCGGCGCTGTTGCCGATGCTGGAGCAGTCACCGCTGAGTCAGCAGCTGGAGCGGACCCGTCCCGTGTGGGATCCGCGGCATGCGGACGGGGTGGCGATGAAGCTGGAGGTGTTTCTGTGTCCGGAATCGAGTGGGGGAGATGAGCCGTTTGTCGTGCAGGATGCTGCGGGAGATCCGCTGCAGATTGACGGGCGGACGGTACGGCTGGGCCGCTCGCACTACGTGGCGAGTCACGGGCAGGAATCGTGTTGGGGGGAATGCGGCGCTGCGTTGACCGGGCTGGTGTTTACCAACATCTACACGGCGGAGACGAAGACGGTGCTGATTGAGGGGGACGCCAGCCGCGTGGCGGATGGTCCGTTCTATCGCAATTCACGGACGAAGTTTCGCGACATTACGGACGGGACGAGCCACACGGTGTTTCTTGGCGAGCACTCGTCGCGGCTGAGTGACAAGTCGTGGGCGGGAGTGGTTCCCGGGGGATCTACGCATCCGCGGTTCCAGACGCCGGAGAACGGGCCTGATGCTGCGGCGACACTCGTGCTGGTTCATGCCGGGCCCTCGGGTGGGGAGCTGGATATCACCGGGTTCCCGATCATTCATCCGGTGAACTACCCGACGTTTCATGTCGGTCAAATGTACTCCGAGCACGCGGGGGGAGGCCACGTGTGTCTGGGGGATGCGTCGGTCGCCTTCCTCTCGGAGAACATTGACCTGTTCCTGTGGGCCGAGCTGGCCAGCATGAACGAGGGGGAGGTGGTGGGAGAGTTCCGATGAGCCGGGAGCAAAAGCAAAGGGCGCTGGCTGGTGCGATCGTGGTGGCTGTTGCCGTTTTCGGCTGGCTGATGTTCAGGCCGTCTTATGGTGAGATCGGACCTGCCGCGTACGACTACTCGGTTGCGCTGTTCGCGGTGCTGAATGGCAAGGATGAGGACCGCCTGGCGGATGTGAGTCGGCGGATTGACGGGGACTATCGCGCCGGGCGACTGAATGACCGCGAGTACGGTTGGCTCAGCAGGATCATCGCGATGGCGGAGGAGGGGGACCGGAGCGGAGCGAGTGCCGAGAACCGCACGTTAATGGAGGCGCAGATCCGGGACTGAGGGGGCGGGATCGGGCTGCGGAGGGAAGAATCCCTGCGTGCCCGCGCATACCGACCCAACTGTTGCCGTGGCGGCATGGCACCCGGGCATGTCCCCCGCCACCTGCTGGTGGTGTGTTCTCTAGAGGCAATAGGTTCCGCCGGGATCGAAGGCCGACTGGATGGGCTGCGGCTGTGAGTCTGGCTCCGGTTCGGGCTCGGGCTCGGGTTCGGTGTGCCGCGGGAGGAACTTGCCGGCGTTACTGATGGTCCAGCGACGGATGGCGTGGGGGTTGGAATCTCCCGGAGCGTAGACGTGGGTTTCGTAGCGGAGGATTCCGAACGGAGCTTCGTGGGAGAGGATGGCGCGGCACTGGAAGTCGCGGGTCTCTCCGTTGGCGGTGGCCTTCGGTCGGCGGACGCCGGCGACGGCGAGGATCACTTCGAAAGCGTCTTTGCGGACGTGCGATTTGCGATAGACGGTCCCGTAGTGATTGAAGCTGGCCGGCTCGGGGAGCCCGCTGAGAAGCTGGGCGGCGAGGCGATCGGCATTGGCGGAGGGTCGGCCGCGGGGCCAGACCAGGAACTGCTGGATCGGAGCTCCGGCGCGGAAGGCTTCGACGTCGATCGTGAGAATGAGCTGGCGGGGCTGTCCGCCGGCGCGGGTTTGGGTGATGTTGACGACGCGTGCAAGGCGATCGTTCACGAGCGTGGGGCCGTAGTCCGAGAGGCGCAAGGTCGAGGTGCGGCCATCGGAGTCGATGGAGCTGAGTTCGACCCAGTAGTCATCCTGCCGCGGCCCGTCGGGGAGGAGGTAGAGCCAGGAGTGGACGGGTCTGTCGAAGGTTTCGCGGGGGTCGCTGTAGTCGATCCAGTCCCAGCGTTCCATGAGGGTGTACAGCCAGGGACTGGTCCAGGGGCCGACCCAGGGGTACCACGCCGAGAAGACGGAGGGCAGCAGCAACAGGGCTGCGACGGGGCTAAACCAGCGTTTGGGCTGGAAGCGGTCGGCGACGGGGACGAGAGCGATCAGCCAGAAGGGGACGAGCCACAACAGCCAGCGGAGAGCGACACTGTTCCCTCCGTAGTTGTAGTTTTCGGTGCGGGTTAGGAAGTAGCCGAGCACGACGAGCGTCAGGGCGAGTCCCATCAGCATGTAGTCGCGGAGAAAGTTGTCGCGCTTCAGGCCGAGCACCCAGCCCGGCAAGACGAGCAGGAGGATCGGGGAGAGGGAGAACAGGCCGTGGTGGCCGATCGTGCAGTGCAGAAGATAGGTCGCTGGGCTGTCCTTGTTCTGATCGATGCCGCGGGGGTTGATCCAGTAGCTGGGGACTCCTTCGTGGACGTACTCGTAGGTTTCGGTTCCGTAGAACATGTAGAACGGACGGATCCCGCCGGTGGCCATGCCGTTGGTGACGAAGAAGGCGGCGATGGGGACGACGGCGGCGGGGACGAAATAGCTCAGGGTGGCCTGTCGCTGCTTCCAGACGAGCAGGCCGAAGAGACCGACGCCGAAGGCGGCGGCCGGGAGTTCGAAGCAGCAGGCGAAGGCGGCGGCAGCACCGGCGATGCTGAACCACCACCAGCGGTCACTGCCGTTGATGGTGATCCTCATTGCGGCATCGAGTGCGAGGATCACGCAGATTGCGGCAGGAACGTGATTGTTGAGGGTCGTCAGGAACGGGGTGAGGAGGGTTGCCCAGCAGGCGACGAGCATCACGAGAATGACGGTGATCGTCGACTCGGCGTAGCGGCGCAGCATGCCGTACAGCACCCACAGGGCGAGTCCCCAGGGGATGAGGTTGACGATGACGAGGATCGAATTGACCGCTGCGGCCTGCTCGTTCCAGTTGCGCGTCTGGGGGTCGTCTTCGAGAGACCAGCCGAGGGTTGCTTTCTCGAGCCAGTAGACCCCGGCAACGATTGTGGAAAACAGCGGGGGCTTGGAGGAGTAGAAATGCCCTTCGTAGCGGACCTTGTCGATGGTGTCCCATCCGGGTTTGGTGATGGCTTCGTCGATGACGTAGCCATGCCCCTCGACCAGCGACCAGACGGTGACCCATCGCGATCGGTCGTTGGCACTGGCGAAGGGGGGCGTTTCCAACAGTCTGGCGAACGACAGGCACAACGAGAGCGCGATCAGGGTCAGGCTGAGCAGCCCGACACCGTCCAGCCGCCGTTTCTTTGGCGACGTCTCGCGTTCCGTCTCCTTTGCCATTGCAGCCGACTGGGAAAATAGAGAACCGGGGAGAGATGAAGAGGGGACTGGATCGAGAGTGGCCGCGTCTGCTGAGAGTTTATCGGTTGTTTGCAGCTGACTCTACGTGACCTTTTCGCGCACTCGTTTTGGGGGTTCTGTTGCCGGAACCCCCGACGGAGCGCGCCGGTGGGCTTCAGTCCAGTGTATCGTCCGCGATACAGTGGAGGCTTCCCGAATCCCCGAGCGGTGGTGACCAACGATATGGCCGTAATGTGCCTTACAGGCGGGCGCGTGTATGACCCGGCCAACGGTGTCGACGGGGTGGTCCGTGATGTGTGGATTGTCGACGGCCGCATCGCCGGGGGGCAACCGGCCGACCGGGCGGTTGGACGCGTCGTCGATGTCTCCGGGATGGTGATCATGCCGGGGGGTGTCGATATGCACTGTCATATCGCCGGTCCGAAAGTCAATGCTGCAAGGAAGTTGCGTCCGGAAGACAAGGATGGTTCCCGGCCGGTTCGGCGAGGCCCGGGCACGCGATCGGGGACGGTGGGGAGTGTCCCGAGTACGTTTGCAACGGGATATCTGTATGCCGGCCTGGGGTACACGACGGCCTTCGATGCCGCGATTCCGCCGATTGGTGCCCGTCACACGCATGAGGAACTGCGGGACACTCCCATCATTGACAAAGGCTTCTACGTCCTGATGGGGAATCATCACTACCTGCTCGAACAGGCGGCGGCGGGAGAGCGGGAGCGGCTGAAGACCGGGATCGCGTGGCTGTTGAATGCGACTGCCGGTTACGCGGTGAAACTGGTGAATCCGGGCGGGGTGGAGGTGTGGAAGTCACATGGCGGCACGGTGCGGAACATCGACACGGCGATTGATCACTTTGATGCGTCGCCCCGAACGATCCTGCGCGAGATCACCCGGGCTGTTGATGAATTGCAGTTGCCGCATGCGACGCACATCCATTGCAACAACCTGGGGCTACCGGGGAACTGGCAGACGACTCTGGAGACGATGCGGGCGGTCGACGGAGCGCGGGCGCATGTGACACATATCCAGTTTCACAGTTATGGCGGAGACCCGGACGATCAGTCGACGTTTCACTCGCGGGTTCCTGAACTGGTGGAGTACGTCCGGGGGCATTCCCAGCTGACTGTGGATGTCGGACAGGTGCTGTTCGGCGAGACGACGTCGATGACGGGGGATGGTCCGCTGGGGTACTTCCTGCATCAGGTGTTCGGGCGGAAGTGGTTCAGTGCCGATGCGGAGCTGGAGGCGGGCTTC